>JAYUFA010000498.1:0-3568 GCA_043738925.1 Actinomycetota bacterium | reverse complement strand
CGAGCCGAGTTTGGCGCCGATCGCCGAGGGAATTCCCGTACCGAGCATTCCCAGTTCGAGAATTGAATTGTACGAACGCGGACGGGTCGGCGGAAGGTACGAGTAGGCCCAGAGCGAGGTGTTACCGCCGTCGACGGTGTAGATCGCGTCGGAGCCAAAGACCGCCCCAATTGCCTCGACGGCGTGGGCGGGATGGATTCCCGGACCCTGCCATTCGAGGACGGGCGCCGACCGCGACACCCGGACCTCCTCATCAAGGGCCCGATAGCGAGCGAGGTCGCCCCCGTCGCGATCGGCTCGCGCCATCGTGCGCAACTGGTCCGCGATGCCCTGCGAGGCACTGCGGGCGTCGGCGACGATGCCGAGGCTGAGCGGACGAGTGACGCCGAGGTGTCGCGGGTCGAGGTCAATCTGGATCATGCGCTGCCCGGAGGGATCGCCCCAGTACTGATCGTAGGGCACGTCGAGGTTCCCTACGCGCGAGCCGACAACGAGCAACACATCGGCCTCGCGGCGCACTTGGTCGCCGGCCGGTCCGAATCCAAACACATAGTTCGGGTGATCCGACGGCACAGTGGCGCGGCCCGCCATAGTTGTCAGGACCGGACAGCCGAGCAGTTCCACGATCTCCAGCAACGCGGCGTTCGCGCCCGCTCGGTCGACGCCGGCGCCCGAGATCACGACCGGTCGTTGGGCGGCGGCGAGCATCTGCGCCGCCTCGGAGATCTGAGTCTCCGAGGCTTGGGGCCCGATACCGCGATAGGCACTTGGCGCGAGAATTGGCGCACTCGCGTCGTCGCCGGTGGCGTAGAGGACCGGAGCGGGCAGCTCGAGGTGGACGGGACCGGGTCGGCCGTTCCACATCTCGCGAAAGGCTAGACGCAGGACTTCGGGAATACGCCCCCATTCGAACACCGGTGCGCCCCATTTCACCGCGAGGCGGAATAGGTCGAGTTGATCCTGGCCTTGGAAGGTGGCGGGCGAGGACGGATAGACAATGCCCATGCGGTGCTGGGAGGTGATGACGAGGACGGGCACGCCCTCGTGAAGCGCGGTGAGTACCCCGGGCAGCAGATTCGCTGACCCCGGTCCGGGGTTACCGAGCACCGCGGACACCTTGCCGGTTGTCTTGTAGAGGCCTTCGGCCATATGAACGGCCGCCGCCTCGTGACGAACCGGCACCATCCGGATGCCGTGCTTCTCGAGTTCGTGGAGAAGTGGGTCGGACTCGGGTGAGGGGAGCCCAAAGAGGAACTCGATTCCTTCAGCCTGTAATGCGCGCGCGAACAGTTCGCCTCCGGTGATCTCGGTCATGAGAGTCTCCATTCTTTCGGCTTGCTGAGAGGGAGCCGTCTAGCATCACGCTGACCTCGCCTCAGTGGTCCCTGAGAGGTGCGCAGGAAATCGCTAACACGAATGTGACTTTCGTAAAAGTACCCTTCGCTACGTCATTTGTCAAAGTCATCGGCGCGTCCCACTGACGCCATCGCCGCATCCCCGTAATCGACACGGTCGCTCCGTACCTCGGACGAGGAAGCTGACCGTCTCGCGATAGTGTTGCTAGGGACGTCAATTTTATTGTTCTGGCCGCGATCGCTCCCAGACTTTCGGAGGAATTGGCATGAAAATCACCCCAACCCGACGCACCGCGAAGCCCCGCATCGACACCAGTGATCTGACGGGCAAGACGGCCGTGGTGACCGGCGCAGGCTCGGGTATCGGCCGGTCGATCGCGAGGTTGCTGGGCCAGCGAGGCGCCTTCGTTCACGTCGCCGATCTCGACATCTCGAGCGCCGAGACCGTCGCCGAGGAGGTGCGTGCCGCGGGTGGACACGCCGCGTCCCATGCCTTGGACGTCGCCGACTCCACCGCAGTCAACCAACTCGCCGACAGCATTTTCCAGAACGGCCCGGTCGACCTGCTGTTCAACAACGCCGGCATCGGCCACGCTGGCATCGTGGCCGACACAACGCTCGAGGACTGGCGACGGCTTATCGACGTCAACCTGATGGGCGTGGTGAACGGGCTGCACGCGTTTCTCCCACGTTTGCTCGAGCAGGAACGGCCCGCGCACATCGTCAACACCGCCTCGATGGCCGGGCTGGTACCCAACCCCGGAATGGCACCGTACTCCGCAACCAAGGCGGCCGTCGTCGCACTCAGCGAAGCACTCGAGGGTGAGTTGACCGGTACCAACGTCCGCGTCTCGGTGCTCTGCCCGGGCATCATCAACACCGGCATCGTCCAGACATCGACCATGCGCGGCGACTGGAAGGACCGACAGGCCGCCTTGACCAAGCTGTACGCCAAGCGGGGCACTTCGCCCGACGTGGTCGCCCGACAGGCTCTCAATGCAGTGACGCGCGAGCGGATCATTGTTCCGACGCCGCGCTACCAGGTCGTACCGGGTTGGCTCCTCAAGCGGATTTTTCCCCGCGCCGGTCGCGCCGTCACGGCTTTCACGATGAACAAGTTGAAGAAACTTCGTTGACAGAGTACGCGCCTTGGCGCGCACCGCGACGGTGGCCTTCGCCAACTCGACGAGGGCTGCGCCGTCTAACTCGTGAAACGTGCGATGCGCCGTGGAGTCACTGGCCATGTGACCGAAGAGATCGCTCTGAAAACGCAGGTGCTCGATGTCCGCGCAGCTCTTGCCACCCCCGGCGATCACGATTGCCATCTGGGTGAGCACCTTGCCACGGTCCTGAACATGGAGGCGTTCGCCCCTCGGTGCGATCCGTGAAGAGAGCAAAGAACCGAGGCCCAAACGATCGGCAAAGGCGCCAGTAAACCCCTTGCGTGCCGTGCAAAGGGTCAGTTGCGGCGCGTCAATTCCGAGGCGAGTGAGTCCGGCGTTGCCATACGAAATAACTTCAGCGAAGTATTCCTTGTTACGTGGGAGACGAAAGAATTCGCACGCGGCACCCAAGGACCGGAACCGCGAGCCGACAGTGTGAGCCGGGGCATTCTTGACACTCGGCATTCCTCACGCCCACAGAGCGCAGAGGGGTACGGCGTAGACCCTGTCCCCTAACTCGTAAATCCCCGGTCCACTGTGAAGGACAACGCCCGCCACGAAATCCTTACCCAGTTCATCGCGGAGCCAGAACAGGTGCTTCGCATCGCCAAGCGTTGGCGCCACACCAGCTTTAAACTCAATAGCGACGACCCGTGACGCGCCAATCTCAATAACCAGATCAATTTCACGACGGCCGGCTTCCATGCGCAGGTGATGAAGAATTGGTCGTGGGTACGAGAGGACTATCTCGGGACGCAGCTGGGCAGTAGCGAAAGCGTCGAAGTACCGGCCGACGAGGTCACCATTCGCCAGGACTGCTTGCGCACCGATGCCGGCGGCGGCCGCGGCGAGACCGGTGTCGACCATGTACCGCTTTCCCATCTTGATAAGCCGGCTCAGGCGATTGTTCGACCAGGCGGATTGTCACTTTGATCAGGATTTCTGATCAGGATTTTACTTGGTGGAGGTACGGGGATTCGAACCCCGGACCCCTTGCATGCCATGCAAGTGCTCTACCAGCTGAGCTATACCCCCAAAGGTTCAAAGATG
>JAYUFA010000497.1:0-9479 GCA_043738925.1 Actinomycetota bacterium | reverse complement strand
GTTCCAACGCTGCCGCGGCCTCGTGGGAGAACTCGCGCGCCACTTCGAGCGCCAGCGCAACGCCGTCGCCCGCCAGCACGATGGCACGTGCGGCCTCGCGCTGTTGAGGATCGAGCTTGTCACCCAGGATGGCCTGCAGCGGTGTACCTGCAGCTGTGCGCAACGTGTAGAGCACCGGCAGCGTGTAGATGCCCTCGACCAGATCGTTGCCCGAGGGCTTGCCCAGCTCTTCGTCGGTAGAGACGAGGTCGAGGATGTCGTCGACGACCTGGAACGCCATGCCGTAGAACCGACCGAATGAGGTGAGCGTGTCGATGTGGGCCCGAGGCAGATCGGCGACGATGCCGCCGATGCGACACGCCGTGGCCAACAGCGCGGCGGTTTTGCCCGCGATGGACGTGTAGTAGTTCTGCTCAGTGCGGCCGATGTTGTAGGCGTCTTGGAGTTCGCGCACCTGGCCCTCGCACAGCCGGGCGATGGTGTTCGCGAGCAGTCCGGCCACCTCGGTGCCGAGCGACGCCGCGATCTCGGAGGCCTTTGCGAGCAGGAAATCGCCGGCCAGGATGGCCTTCAGATTGCCCCACCGAGCGTTGACGCTGTCAACGGTGCGGCGCGTTGCCGCGTCGTCCATCACATCGTCGTGATAGAGCGAGCCGAGGTGCACGAGTTCAACCGACACGGCGCCCATGACGACCGCGTGCTCGGCGGGGCCCGCCTCGGCGACCGCGCCGAAAGCCGACGCGAGCGTGAACCCGGGGCGTATGCGTTTGCCGCCCGCAAGGATCAGGTGGCTCGCGACCTCGGTGAGGAACGCGTCGTCGGTCTGCACCGAATCGCGCAGCTCCGCTTCGACCCTGGCCAGATCCTCGGCCATGGACGGGGAGATGAGGAGCGGGCTCGAGGACGCCACGAGTCGACCATACGTGCTGTGGTGTGCTTTCGCGCAATTGGATCGCTTGTGCCGTGGGTTGTGATGACACGAACGTCGCTTCATCAAGCTTCATCAATTTGTCCGATCGGCGCTGAAATCTCTTCAAGGTGCACCCACTCCGGCCGAAGGTAGGGCACGGCCGCACCAGCGCCCGCGACATCGAGGGTCGTTCCTGGCGTCGACCGTGGGATCGTCGACCCCACGGTTAGACTCCGGCCACGGATCTCAGCCGCAGGGAGGATTCCCTTGTTCGAAAGATTCACCGACCGAGCACGTAGGGTCGTGGTGCTGGCGCAGGAAGAAGCGCGTCTGCTCAACCACAACTACATCGGTACCGAGCACATACTTCTCGGCCTCATCCATGAGGGTGAGGGCGTCGCCGCCAAGGCGCTCGAGTCGCTTGGTATCTCGCTCGAAGCGGTGCGCAGCCAAGTTGAAGAAATCATCGGCCAGGGCGGCTCTTCCCCGTCCGGTCACATTCCGTTCACGCCCCGCGCCAAGAAGGTGCTTGAGCTCTCGCTTCGTGAAGCGTTGCAGCTGGGCCACAACTACATCGGTACCGAGCACATCCTGCTCGGCCTCATCCGTGAGGGTGAAGGCGTTGCCGCGCAGGTGCTCGTGAAGCTGGGCGCCGATCTGTCGCGGGTTCGCCAGCAAGTCATCCAGTTGCTGTCGGGCTACTCGGGGCCTGGTGCTTCGGGTTCGTCACCTGCTGGTGACAAGGCCGGCGCCACGTCGGGCGGTCAGGGTGGCGAGACCCCGTCGGGCTCGCTCATTCTCGATCAGTTCGGTCGCAACCTCACCCAGCTGGCACGCGAGAAGGCACTCGACCCGGTCATCGGTCGTGTGCGCGAGACCGAGCGCGTCATGCAGGTGCTCTCGCGGCGCACCAAGAACAATCCTGTGCTCATCGGCGAGCCCGGCGTCGGCAAGACGGCCATCGTCGAAGGTCTGGCGCAGGCCATCGCCAACAACGATGTCCCCGAGACCTTGCGCAACAAGCAGCTGTACACGCTCGATCTCGGTGCTCTCGTGGCCGGCTCACGCTACCGCGGCGATTTCGAGGAGCGCCTCAAGAAGGTGCTGAAGGAGATTCGCACCCGCGGCGACATCATCTTGTTCATCGACGAGCTGCACACGCTCGTCGGCGCAGGTGCCGCCGAAGGTGCCATCGACGCGGCTTCCATTCTCAAGCCGATGCTCGCTCGCGGCGAGTTGCAGACCATCGGTGCCACCACGCTCGACGAGTATCGCAAGCATCTCGAGAAGGACGCGGCACTCGAGCGTCGTTTCCAGCCCATCAAGGTTGAAGAGCCCACGGTCGCGCACACGATCGAGATCCTCAAGGGACTACGCGATCGCTACGAGTCGCATCACCGGGTCACGATCACCGACCAGGCACTCGTCGCAGCGGCCAACTTGGCCGACCGCTACATCAGCGACCGTCACCTTCCTGACAAGGCCATCGATCTCATCGACGAGGCCGGTTCGCGCCTGCGCATCAAGCGCATGTCGACTCCGCCCGACTACAAAGAACTCGAGAACGAGCTGGGCGAGGTCGTGCGCAAGAAGAAGGAAGCCGTCGAGGCGCAACGCTTCGAAGAGGCTGGCCGTCTGCGCGACCGCGAGAAGGAACTCCTCGGCAAGAAAGACCAGAAGGACGCCGAGATGAAGGCGTCCGGTGTCGATCTGTTCGACGAGGTCGACGAGGAAGCCATCGCCGAGGTGCTGTCCATCTGGACCGGTATCCCGGTGTACAAGCTCACCGAGGAAGAGACGGCCAAGCTCCTCCGCATGGAGGACGAGCTGCACCGTCGGGTCATCGGCCAGGAGTCGGCCATCAAGGCCGTCTCACAGGCCATCCGTCGCACGCGCGCCGGGCTCAAGGACCCCAAGCGGCCTTCAGGCTCGTTCATCTTCTTGGGCCCATCGGGCGTCGGCAAGACCGAGCTCGCCAAGACCCTCACCGAGTTCCTGTTCGGCGACGAGCAGTCGCTCATTGCGCTCGACATGTCCGAGTACATGGAGAAGCACACCGTGAGTCGACTGGTGGGCTCGCCCCCGGGATATGTCGGCTACGAAGAGGGCGGCCAGCTCACCGAGGCCGTTCGACGCAAGCCGTTCTCGGTGGTGCTGTTCGACGAGATCGAAAAAGCCCACCCTGATGTGTTCAACATCTTGTTGCAGATCCTCGAAGAGGGTCGTCTCACCGATGCGCAAGGGCGGTCGGTCGACTTCCGCAACACGGTGCTGATCATGACGTCGAACCTCGGTACCCAGGATCTGCGCAAGGCGCACCTCGGGTTCTCGAAGAACGATGAGGCTGTCAGCTACGAGAAGATGAAGGAAAAGGTCAACGAGGCGCTGAAGGTCCACTTCCGCCCCGAGTTCTTGAACCGCATCGACGAGACCATCGTCTTCCACGAGCTGTCCAAGGCCGAGGTCACCACCATCGTCGACCTGATGATCAAGCGTTTGTCCAACCAGTTGGTCGGCCAGGGGCTCGGCCTCGAGCTCACCGATTCGGCCAAGCTTCACCTGGCCGACAAGGGCTACGACCCCACGCTCGGCGCACGTCCGCTGCGCCGTGCGATCCAGCGGTTGCTCGAAGATCCTTTGTCCGAGCGGCTCCTGCTCAAGGAGTACCGCGTGGGCGAGATCATCATCGTCGACACCGAGCCTGATCCCGACAAGCCAAACGACAAGCGCATTACGTTCCGTGCCATCGAGGGCTTCTCGCCACCGGCGGCCGTCGAGATGGCCGAGGCCAAACCCGAGTAATCGCTCGGTTCGTTCCGTCGTGCGTTCGCCGCCCTCCGGGGCGGCGTTCGCCGTTTTGACCGGCGTTCGCGCTCGACCCACAACTCGAGCGCACTACGGTGGCGGACGTGCGTGCGGTCCGTCGATTGCTTCTGGCCGTTGTCTGCCTCGTCGTCGTAACCGGTTGCAAGGCTGAGGCGAACGTCGCCGTGGTCGTGCACGACGATGGCTCCGGCGTGGTCACGGTGACGGTGCAGTTCGACCTTGACGCGGCCAGGCGTGTGCCGGAGATCGAGAGCGGCTTGCGCACCGCTGATCTCACCGCCGCCGGATGGTCGATGACGGGGCCCGACCGGACCGATGCCGGGGTGACGTACTCGGCTACCAAGGGCTTTCGGACGACCGCGGAGTTGCCGGCCGTGCTGAGCGAACTGACCGGACCCGACGGCCTCCTACGCGATGTCTCGCTGGTCCGCACGCGATCATTCGCGAAGACAACGTGGACCTTCACGGCGAGTGCGGACACGTCGAAGGCGATCGCGGCGTTGAGTGACGCTCCGTTGGCTGGTCTCCTGGGCGGAGCGCCGCTGGGGCGCGACCAGGCGGCCCTTGAAGCCGAACTTGGCGCCCCGCTGAACTCGCTGGTGAACACAACGTTTGCGGTGACCCTGCCCGATCGCATAGCGTCGACCAGCGGTCAAAACACGGGAGCGAACGCGACCTGGACTCTGCCACTCGGCGCGCCGGCAGCCGTGCCGCTCACGGCAACGTCGACCACCACGACTACGCAGCCGTGGGTGTGGGCAGCCGTTGCCGCGGGCGCGGCGTTCGTGCTGATCGTGGTCGTCGGGATCACGGCGGTGCGCCGACGTCGGCCGATCCTGCGCTCGGTCGAGACCGACTGACCCGTTCTCTACCGGCGGGTGGGTTGGGACACCGAGACCGGCTGACCCGCCGCTCCCTGTCAGACCCCCCGCGTAGTGTGAGCCACGATGTCTCGCACCCGTATGTTGTTCCGTTGCCGCGACTGCGGCCATACCGAGTCCAAGTGGGCCGGGCGATGTCCCGCGTGCGGCGAGTGGAGCACGCTCGACGAGGAGCTGGTTGCGCCAGCGTCGAGCACCACCGCGGCGGCCGACTCGCCGACCGATGTCGCATTGCCTATCGACCAGATCGACTTCGCCGAGTGGGTGCCCGTGCCGACCGGGCTCGCCGAGGTCGACCGCGTGCTTGGCGGTGGTCTCGTGCCGGGTTCGGTCACGCTGGTTCACGGTGAGCCCGGTATCGGCAAATCAACGTTGCTTCTGCAGATCATGCGGGGTGTCGCCGAGAGCGGTCGCCGCGCGCTCTACCTCACCGCGGAGGAATCCAAGCAGCAGGTGCGGCTACGGGCCGAACGGTTAGGCACATTGCATCCCGAGCTGTGGCTGGCTTCGGAGACCGATGTGCTCCATGTCTTGCATCACATCGCCGAGGTCAAACCCCACGTTGTGGTGGTCGACTCGATCCAGACCATCAGCGATCCGTCGCTCACCTCGGCACCCGGCACGGTGGTGCAGGTGCGCGAGAGTGCGAACCGCCTCGTGCGGGTCGCCAAGGCCAGCGGCATCGCCATCGTGTTGGTTGGCCACGTCACCAAAGACGGCGCGCTCGCGGGGCCGCGGGTGCTCGAGCATCTTGTCGACACGGTGCTCGCCTTCGAGGGCGATCGCCACCACGCGCTGCGCGTGCTGCGGGCCACCAAGCATCGGTTCGGCTCGACCGACGAGACCGGCGTGTTCGAAATGGGCGAAGCCGGTCTGGCCACGGTCGACGACCCATCGAGCATCTTCCTTGCCGACCGGGCATTGGGCGTGAGTGGCTCGATCGTGGCGCCCACCATCGACGGGCAACGGCCGATCCTTGTCGAGATCCAGGCCCTCATGGTCGACACCACGATGGCCGTGCCCCGGCGCAGCGCCGAAGGTGTCGACCTCGGGCGATTGGGGTTCCTGCTCGCCGTGCTCGAAAAGCGGGCGGGCATCAGCTTCGAGCGACGCGAGGTCTATGCGCTCGCTGTCGGCGGCGTGCAGGTTCGTGAGCCCGGCGCCGATCTCGCACTCTGCCTGGCCCTCGCTTCGGCGCGCCAAAACGTGGTGCTGCCGCCCGATCTGGTGGCGTGCGGAGAGGTCGGCCTTGGTGGCGAGCTTCGGCGCGTGATCCATCTCGAACGCCGTCTCACCGAGGCAGCACGATTGGGCTTGCGTCGCGCGATCGTTCCCGCGAACGCGCCACCTTCACCGCCGGGTGTCCATGAGCTCCGAGCGAGCACCATCGGTGAGGCGTTGCACTTGGCCGGTTTCGCCAGGTCGGGCGGCCGAGGCGATCTACAATCCCGCCATGACTGAGCGGCTGGGTCAACACATGCTCGATGTGCTTCGTCGCGTTGCGCCTGGAACGCCGTTGCGTGAGGGACTCGATCGTGTCCTGCAGGGCAACAAGGGTGCTCTGATCGTGGTGGCCGATGGGCCCGACGTGTTGAACATCTGCTCGGGTGGGTTTTTGCTCGACGCCGCGTACAGCCCCCAACGATTGTCCGAGCTGGCCAAGATGGACGGTGCCATCATCCTCGCTTCCGATGCCAGCCGTATCGCGCGCGCCAACGTCCATCTGGTGCCCGACCACAACGTGCCTACTGCCGAGACGGGCACGCGCCACCGCACCGCCGAGCGCGTGGCGCGCAGCATTGCCGTGCCGGTGGTGTCGGTGTCCGAGGCGATGTCCACGATCACCGTGTACATGGGCGACGAGAAACATGTCCTCGAGGCACCCACCGACATCATCTTTCGCGTCAACCAGGCGTTGCGCACGCTCGAGCGCTATCGCTACCGCCTCGATGAAGTGCGTGCGTCACTGTCGAGCCTCGAGGTCGAAGACCTCGTCACCTTGCGCGACATGGTGGCCGTCTTGCAGCGCACCGAGATGGTGCGACGCATCGCCTCCGAGATCGAGGTCGACATCATCCAGCTGGGTGGCGAGGGTCGGCTCGTGCAGTTGCAACTTCTTGAGCTCATGGCCGGCGTCGAGGACGATCGTCGCCTGTTGATCAAGGACTACTTCCACGAAGAGGCCAGTTGGCATCTCGAGGAGTCACTTGCCGCGCTTGATGCGCTCGACAGTTCCAAGTTGCTCGATCTGGTGCGCGTCGCCGGTGTGCTGCACATTCCCGAGGCCACTCTCGATCTCGACATCTCCGCCACGTCGCGCGGCTATCGCTTGCTCGCGCAGATCCCCCGGTTGCCCGAAGCCATCATCGATCGTGTCATCGCTCACTTTGGTGCGTTGCCCGAAATCATTCGCGCCACGATCGAGGATCTCGAAGAGGTCGACGGTGTCGGTTCCGGGCGCGCTCACGCCATCAAGGAAGGCTTGGCCCGTCTCACCGAATCGTCGATCCTGGGTCGCTACAGCTGACTGGTCGTGTTCGTGAAACGCACGCGTGCGTCAGAATCGTTACAACTGCCGCAGCCGCGGATGGGTGGCCTGGGCCTCGTGAGACACTTCCCGCATGGGTCCACCGAAGGACGCAACGCAGTGTCGAGGATGCAGTGCGCCGCTGGCCGCCGACGCGCGCTTCTGCCCGAAGTGCGGCCGGTCTCGCGACGTGGTCGAAGCGGTGCTCGTCGATCTCCGGCCGATCGGTTCTGCGCGCAGTATCGAGCACACCGCGGTGGTCGCAACACGTCCGCCTGATCGCAAACGTACGACCGCGATCGGCGGGTCGCTCGCCGCTTTCGCCCTGGTCGCATTTGGGCTGAGCAAGGTGGTCGATGGGGGTGGGTCGAGCACGGCGGCGACTCCGACCACCAGCACCATGCCGACGACCACCGAGGTCGCGTCCACCGTACGGCCCACAACGACCGTGGCGCCGACAACGACCGTGCCGCCCACCACCACGCTGACGCCAACGACGTCGGCACCGGCGACGACCACCACGATCCCCTACGTGAACCAGCACCGCGGCGTGGTCCTGGACGCCTCGCAAAGCGGCAAGTCGATCTACATCATTCGCAGGAGCACGATCGCTCGTGTCGAACTCGCGACCGGCCGTGTCACGATCCGTGATCTTTCTCCCTTCTCGGCGGGCGCCGTCGCAGTGATGGGTGGGCGTGTGGTCCTTTATGGCGGAGCGTCTTTCGCCTCGCTTGGCCTCGATCTCGGCGGAGATCTCGTCGGCGTCGATACGGGGGGCTGGCAGCCGATCTATCCGAACGGAGCACCGGATGCCGTGTGGGTCACGCCGAGCGACGGGACTGAAGGGCCGGGGGGCCGCATGGTGGTCCGGCGAATCGACCTGGCCGGAAAGGTCCGGGTGGAGATCGCACTTCCGGTGGGCACCTATCCGCAAGGGTTCCTCGGTGATCGTGTGGTCATCACCGAATATGGACGAATCTGGACCGTCGGCGCCGATGCAAAGCCGGTGCCCTACGCGGTGGGGACGTTCGTTACCTCGGCGGGCGGGTATCTCGTTTGGGTCGGGTGTAACGACGCCGCACGGTGCACCTACCATCTGGGAACCGCGACGGAGCCGGACACAATGCGCACGTCGCTCGAATCGACGTATCTCCGTGCCGACGGAGCGCAGCAGTACATGAGCCTGTTGGCACCGGACGGCGCAACGATCGTCTCCGCTGTCGTTGCCTCACCCTTTTCGACGACGCCGCGCATCGTGGACTTGGCGACAGGGTCAACAATCGATTTTCAGAACCTGATGGGAGGCGCGCCGATCTGGACCTCTGACGGCTCGTGGCTCCTCGTTGTCACGGCGACGGGTTTGCAAGCGACAAATGTTCGCTCCGGCAAGGTCGCGGACATAGATTTTCGTTCCCTCGCGGTTTTCTCGAACGCGTCGGACATCTCTCTCGCCGTCGGCTGAACGCCGCGGACGGCAGAACTCAGCGGGCGCGGATCTCTAGTTGGCGGCGGTTGGTGATCACGTAGCGGCGGTCGATCTGTTGGATCCAGCCGAGCTTGATGAACGCGGCGATGGCCTTGTTGACGCGCTCGCGGGACGCGCCGACCATGCCCGCCAGTTCCTCTTGGGTGATCGGCAGGACAAACTCGTCCTTGTCGCCGGCGAGTTCGAGCAAGCGCTTCGCGGTGCGGCCGGTGACATCGAGGAACACCGCGTCGGCCAACGCTTCGTCCATGCTGCGTAGCCGACCGGCGAGCAAGCGCACGACCCGCCACAGCAGCTCGGGCCGATCTTCGTACAGCTTGCGAATGGGTTCGAAGGGGATCGACACCACGGTCGACGATTCGAGAGCCCGGGCTTCGGCGGAGCGTCCGAAGCCGTCGAACAGGCCCATCTCGCCGAACAGATCGCCCGTTTCCATGAGCGCAACGACCGACTCGCGACCGTCGATGGATTTGTTTGCGATGGCGATGCGCCCACTCGCGACGAGGAACAGTTCGCCTGGATCGTCGCCTTCCGCGAAGATGACGTCACCGCGGCGCAGCGTGTGTTCCTTGGCGTGAGCGGACAAGCCCTCGATGACCGTGAGATCGAGGTCGGCGAAGAGTTCTGTGTTCGAAAGCAACGTGGTCACCGTCATGATGTATAGATGCTAGAGCACGAGCCGATGGGCGAGGCGACCCAACAACACCGCGATGTGTTCGCAGCCGTCATCGACCGGCGCGCGCGGATCGTGACATTCGGCCCGAACGGCTTCGTGGGGACAACAAGCCGATGACGTGCTGGGCCATCGTCGTCGCAGGCGGCTCCGGATCGCGCTTCGGCGCGCCGAAG
>JAYUFA010000496.1:0-3586 GCA_043738925.1 Actinomycetota bacterium | reverse complement strand
GGAAAGGTCTTTCGCGCGGTAGCGGTGGCGGCGAGGTGAGCGACATTCGCCACCTCTCGGTATTCGGCCACACCCTTGCCACGCGCTTTGACACGTTCAAGCTGTTGCTGTTCGCGTTAGGTCTGGCGATGGTCGTTGCGGTGTTTCTCGAACGTTCGCCGATTCGGCGCGAGGCGATTGCCAACCGCGACAGTCCCGTCGTCGCGCGCACCCTCGGACTCCCGGCGCTGAAGATCCGCGTCACGATGTTCATGTTGGGCTCGTTCTTCGCAGCCGTTGCCGGGTCACTCAACGCACACAGCGACGGCAGCCTCGGCCCCACCTCGTTCGGCGTCGACCTCGGCCTGTTCATCTTCTTGATGGTGATCCTCGGAGGTCTCGGTTCGTTCTGGGGCGCGATCCTCGGCGCGTGGTTCTTCGTCTACGTCCGCTACCAGATCTCGATCTCGAAAACGCATCTGTTCGGTGACAAGCTCAGCGCGTATCTGCCGGCGATCTTCGGCATCGTGTTGATCCTCGTGATGATCTTCTTGCCTGACGGCATTCTTGGTCTCGGCACGCGTGTGCGACGGATCTTCCGGAAGGACACGCGTGCCCTCGCGCCCAACTGGCTTGCGTTGCTGTTGGGTTTCGCGCGACCGCCGCAACCTGTGGTCGGCGCGATGCCGTCACCACACGCCGGCTCCGACATCGCTCCCGCTCCGCCACCGCGCGGTGCGCCGCTGATCGAGGCCGACGACGTCAGCGTCAGCTTCGGTGGCGTGAAGGCTGTCGACGCCGTATCGATCACGTTGTACGAGCGTGAGATCCTTGGCCTCATCGGTCCCAACGGCAGCGGGAAGTCCACGTTCGTCAACGCCATCACCGGTGTCGTTCCCGCAAGCGGTTCGTTGCGCATCCGCGGTACCGAGATCGCGCTTGGCCATCCGGGGTCAGTGCGATCGAATGGCGTGCTGCGCACGTATCAGACACCGCAGACCTTCTTGCATCTCACGTGCATCGAGAACGTGATGCTCACCACGACCGATCGCAAGTACACCGGCATCGTGTCGTCGGTCGTGCTGCGACCGCTCATGTTGCGCCACGAGAAGCAACGGTGGCGTGATGCCGCGTCCGCGCTGGACCGTGTCGGCTTGCTCGATCGAGCCGAGGACTCCGCGGCCAACCTGTCCTACGGCCAGCAGCGACTTCTTGAGTTGGCACGAACCTTGGCGGGCCAACCAACCGTCGTGCTCCTCGACGAGCCGTCGGCCGGGCTCAACGCCAGCGAGACCGAGGTCCTCGCCAACCACCTTCGCCAGATGCGCAACGACGGCGTCTCGTTGCTCGTGATCGACCACAAGATTGACTTCATCACCGCGCTCGTCGATCGCGTCGTGGTGCTCGAACTGGGCCAACTCGTGGCCGAAGGCGAACCGCGTACCATTTGGCAAGACGTGCGGGTGCAGAACGCCTACCTCGGCGTTGCCGACGACGAGGACGAGTGACGATGCTCGAAGTCCGCGATCTCACGGTGCGTTACGGCGCGGTGGAAGCCGTACGCGACGTGACACTGTCCGTTGGTGCTGGCGATGTCGTCGCGCTGCTCGGTCCGAACGGCGCTGGTAAGACGTCGACACTTCGGGCCATCACCGGCCTCGAACGTTTCGGTGGAACCATCACGTTCGACGGCGACTCGGTGAACAAGATCGGCCCGGAAGGCTGTGCAAGGCGCGGGTTGATTCACGTTCCTGAAGGGCGTCACGTGTTCCCGACACTGACGGTCCACGAGAACCTCCAGGTTGGTGCGACCGCAGCGCGAGGTCGCCGAGGCCCCACGTTCGACGAGGTGTACGACGTGTTCCCCGCGCTGGTGCCACTGCGCGATCGCAACGGCTGGGCGCTTTCGGGTGGCGAGCAGCAGATGGTCGCCATCGGTCGTGCCCTTGTTGCCGCGCCACGACTCCTTCTCCTCGATGAGCCGTCGCTCGGACTCGCTCCGATCGTCGTGAAGGCAGTGTTCCGCGCGTTGCGCGACATTCGAGCGTCGACACCGATTCTCATCGTCGAGCAGAACACAGCCCAGGCCTTGAAGCTCTGTGACCGCGCGGCCGCTCTGGTCCAGGGCAAGATCGTGATGGAGGGCTCGGCTGCCGAGATGAGTGATCGAACCGCTCTGCTCGATTCGTATCTGGGTCAAAAGCAAGCGCACGACGCGTAAGGACGGCTTCCATGCATGTCGGACTATCGCTGTTCTTTCAGAACCTTCGTGACGCAACCGACGAGCAGGTCTGGCTCGACGAGCTCGCGCTGGCCGATCTTGCCGAGCCGCTTGGTTTCGAGTCGCTCTGGAGTGTTGAGCATCACTTCACCAGCTACACGATGTCGCCCGACGTGTTGCAGCTGCTCACCTATGTCGCGGCGCGGACGAAGCGCATCAAACTTGGATCGATGGTTGTCGTGTTGCCTTGGCACGATCCGGTGCGCGTTGTCGAGCAGATCGCGATCCTCGACATCGTCAGCGGCGGCCGCTTCGTGCTCGGCATGGGCCGAGGGCTCGGGCGCGTCGAGTTTGAGGGGTTTCGCGTGCCAATGGATTCGGCTCGCGAACGATTTGACGAGGGCGCACGCATCATTATCGATGGTCTCGAGAACGGCTACGTCGAACACCACGGCGCGATCTTCGATCAACCACGCCGCGACATTCGCCCCAAGCCGCCTCGCTCGTTTCGTGACCGCACCTATGCGGCAGCAGTGTCGCCGGAATCGATCCGGATCGTTGCCGAGCTCGGTGTCGGAATGATGGTGATCCCGCAAAAGGGCTGGGACGTGCACGAGGCCGATGCACAACGATTCCGCGAGATCTTCACCGAATTGCACGGTCGTACGCCACCCGCGGGCGTGATGGCCGGGTGGGTGTTCGTCGACGCTGACGGTGACCGTGCACGCGAGGTCGGGCGCACCTACATGGACGAGTACTACCAGTCGGTGGTCGACCACTACGAAATCACCGGCGAGCACTTCGCCGCAACGAAGGGCTATGAGCACTACGCAACCGGCGCGGCTGCGTTGCGTCAACACGGTCTCGACCCGGGCCGCGAGGCGTTCGCGAAGCTTCAGCTCGTGGGCACCCCGAGCGAAGTGGTCGAGCAGATCGCCGATCTCGCGCCACGGCTCGGCGTCGAATCGTTCCTTGCGGTAGCCAGCTACGGCTCGATGTCCGCTGACGAAGCGCAGCGCAACGTTCGTTGCTTCGCCTCCGATGTGTTGCCCGTGCTTCGGGCACAAGGTGGGCCGGGCCTGAACGCGATGTAGCGCGGCGAGCGGGCACGCGGAGTCGGCGCGCGCTGCCGGCGTTGCGCCGTATCCGCATGATTTCGTCGCGAACCGGGCATCGTGGTCGCGTGGACCTCATCGACGCGATCGCAGCAGCCGATTCACCTGACGAGGTGTTCGATGTGTTTGCGACGTGGGCCGCGGCCGGCGGACTCACCCTCTATCCAGCGCAGGAAGAATCGCTGATCGAGATCGTGTCGGGCGCGAATGTCATCCTCGACACGCCAACCGGGTCGGGCAAGAGCTTGGTGGCCAAAGGAGCGCACTTCGC
>JAYUFA010000495.1:0-9502 GCA_043738925.1 Actinomycetota bacterium | reverse complement strand
CCGACGACCAATACCTACGATATCAGTTAGTAGCTCAGGTGCCCATTCACGATGCCGTCCGCCACGCGCCTTCCCCACATCTCGCGCCTGGCGCGCGTCGGCGCAGTGATGCTCGCTGTCGTCGTGGCCGGCGGTGGCTGGACACAGCGCGTCTTCGCTCACAGCTTCCTGATCCGCACCTCGCCGGCTAGTGGTTCCCGGCTCACGACCGGTCCGGATGAGATCGTGCTGGACTTCTCCGAGCCGATCGACGGGAGCCCTGAGATCTCGCTTCGCACCGCAGCTGGCCGACAAGTCGACCTCGCGTTCGTCGCCAGCGACGCTGGCAACACGCGCGTTCGAGCCAACGTGCCAGCACTCGCTGGCGATGTCTACGTCGTCACCTGGCAGGTGTTGGCCCGAGACGGACATACCACCGAGGGCGAGTTCGCATTCGCCGTCGGCAACCAGCTCCCGACCGGAGCCACGAGCATCACCAGCAGCACCACCAGCGGAATGTTTTCATGGGTCGACGCGATCACGCAGTTCGAAATCGTCGCCGGGCTGGCATTCGCCGTAGGAGGGCTCATCAGTGAACGCTTCATCTGGAGGACTCATCGATCGAAACCGACGTCACCACGATCACCAGCCACACCGGCAATCGCTGTCGCGATCGTCGGGATCGTGTCCGCGCTGGCCATCGCACTTCACCGCCGCCACGCATTGGTGACACCCACTGACTGGTCAAACGCACTCGACACCCGAAGCGCTCGACTTCTCCTCGCAATCGGAGCGACCACTTGGCTCGCGCTGGTCGCAGCTCGAACCGCCCGTCTTCGAACGATCGCGTTCATACCGCTCGCAGCCTCACTCGCTCTCCTCATCTGGCGGGGACACTCCGGTGACGACAACAGATGGTGGGCAACACCGGTGGGCGTGGCTCACGTCATCGGCGGCGGCATGTGGGCCGGCGCCCTTCTCCACCTGACACGTTCCGCCACGACCGAAGATGGCCGAGCACACGTCAATGCGCGAAACGCGGCACACCGGTACAGCTACTACGCGCTCGTCGGCGTGCCGACAGTGATCGCGCTCGGCACGATCATCGCGCTCACCCGCCTCGAACACACCGACCAACTGTGGACCACCCGCTACGGTCAAATTCTCATCGTCAAACTCATCCTCGTTGGCGCGGCGCTGGGCCTGGCCAACCATGCACGACGGCGAGACCTGCCTGCCATCGAACAAGGGTGGGCCAACCTCCGTGCGATCACACGAGTCGAGGCCGCGGTCGTGACTGCCGTCCTTGCGGTCAGCGTCACCCTCGCGACTACCGCGCCCCCGACCTCTGCGACATCCTTCATCCTCGGACCCCCTCCTCTCACGAACGCGACGTGGAGCGCGGACCTCGCCGGCAACAACCTCGTCCTCGTCGCTGCGATCGACCACCAGTTGCAAGTCCGAGTGCTGCAACCGGGCGGGCAACCACCGGCGACCGGCCGCGCCGCGATCAGCGGGCAGCAACCCAACGGCAGCGACATCGACATCGCCGCCCGCACGTGCGGCCCGGGCTGTGAGATCGTCAACCACGATTGGCGGGCCGGCACCACCACCCTGTCGATCACAATCAACGAAGGCGACTACGCCGGCGGCACCGCCCACCTACGAGTTCAATGGCCGCCCGGACCCGACGCAACCCAACTTCTCACCGAGACCGTCGCCGCCACACGAGCAGCGACGCAGATCACCCTCTCAGAATCGGTCACCAGCGACTCGTCGATCCAACCGGATCCCGGCACCATCAAGATCTCCGGCGCCGACTTCATCTCGCAAGAGCCGTTCGCCAACGGCGGCGACGACGTGCACCAACTCGCTGACGACAACGGGCTGACAACCATCACCTTCACCGTGCCCGCATCCAACATTTGGGTCCAGATGTGGATCGATCCCCAGACGAAACGCATCGCCAAGGAGATGATCATCGATCCCGGACATCGCATCGAACACGCCCTCACCTATTCGCCATGATCACCGATTGGGCCCACGCTTCGTGATTGCCTTCGATCCGCGGCTGGCGACGTCGTTCACGGCCGGCCTGCTCGCCTCCATCAACCCCTGCGGGTTCGTTCTGCTGCCCACCTACCTTCTCTATTTCCTCGGCATGGAGGGCCAGCGGACAACGACAGAACGCAGCTCGATTCCCCGCGCGCTGGCCGTGAGCCTTGCGGTCTCGGCGGGCTTCATGACCGTGTTCGTGGCCATCGGCACGATCACCAAGATCGGAACAGGGTGGTTCCTCGACAAGTCGCCATGGATCTCACTTGCCGTCGGAATCGGGCTCGTCGTCCTAGGCATCGCGATGCTGTTCGGGTACCGGCTTCCCTTCACTTCGCCGCGTCTGGACGTCGGCGGAAGAGACCGCTCGGTTGTCTCGATGTACGTCTTTGGCATCACCTACGCGGTGTGTTCCATCGGCTGCACCCTCGGTCCGTTCATCGCCATCGTGCTTGGCGGCGTCACCACTGACGGTTTCGCGAAGGGAGTCGCAGCGATCGGCGTGTACGGCCTGGGGATGGCACTGGTCGTCAGCAGCCTCACAGTTGCATTCGCGTTCGCCAACACGACGATGTTGCGCGTCCTGCGAAGAGGGATGTCGATCTTCGAAGACATGGCGGGCGCATTTGTACTACTGACCGGCCTCTATATCTCGTGGTACTGGTACCGCAGTATCACGAACCATTTCGACGACCGAGTCCTCACCAACGTCGGGGGCGTTCAACAGAAGCTGTCGGTGTTTGTCCAGAACCATCAGAGTGCGATCGTGCTCACGGCCACGACAGTCATCACCCTCGCCATCGTCGGCGCGGTGATCCTGAGACGACGACAAACCCTGCGCCCTGTAGAGAGCAAGCTGACACCTGGGGGCACGAACTGGACGAGCGATTGACACCGACGATCCGTTTAGCGCAGACGTACCGTTCGTGGTTGCTTACCGAGACGAAGACGGTGGGGGCACTCGGCGACCCCACCCGACGCTCCATCGTCTTGCAGCTGCCGGGACGGCCACAAGCTGTTGGCGAACTGGCCGCCGCGCTGCCGGTCAGCCGGCCCGCGGTCTCACAGCATCTCAAGGTCTTGAAAGACGCCGGCCTGGTCGCCGAGGGGCCCGGGTCCTGGCGTTCGAGCCACCAGACCGGGGTCGTAGTCAGCTGGGACATCCGCCCGTACTGGCAGATCGAAACCGACCACGACCACACCAGTGAAGTCGAGATCCGGTTCGTCGCCGAAACCCCACAGCGCACGCGGCTGGAACTCGAGCACCGCAACATCGAACGGCACGGGTCTGGCTGGGACGGCGTACGCGAAGTGTCGACGACGACGCCGGATGGACCATGTACCTCGTCGATACGCCGACGTCGTCACCACGAGCGCTCGAATGCGGGACGCTCTGATCGACCCTCGGTACCATCAATACGAACCGAGAGAAATGAATCTCGGTCGCAGGGTTGCTACCCCGCACCGCTAAATGGCAACATCTGATCATGTCTTCAGATGTCGATCGTTCGAAGGAACGAAAGCTTAGGATCGCGCTCGGTCTGAACATTTTGATCGTGGGAGTGCAAGTGGTGGTCGGCATCATCGCAGCGTCGCTCGGTTTGCTCGCAGATGCTGCGCACAACGTGACGGATGTTGCGGCGATCGTTGTCTCGCTGGTCGCTGTGCGGCTGGCCCGACGCCGGGCAAATGCCTCTCGTTCCTTTGGCTATCACCGTGGAACGATCCTTGCCGCACAGGCAAACGCGGCGAGCATCTTGATCGTGTGTGTGGTCGTCGGTTTTGAGGCGATCCGTCGACTAACTGACCCCCGTCCAGTCGAGGGCGGTTTGGTCCTCGTTGTTGCGTTGATTTCCGCTGCGGCAAACTTCGGGGCTGCTGCAGCGCTGGGCGGTGCGGGCCATCAGCATGCTGGACACGACGATCAGGGATCCGACGACGGCGGCGAGTCACACGATCTGAACATGCGCTCGGCGTTGTTGCACATGATCTCCGATGGCGCCGTATCAGTCGGAGTTGCGATGGCCGGGTTGGTCATTCTGTTGACCGGCGGCTGGTACTGGCTGGATCCAGCGGTCTCGCTACTCATCTCCGCGGTGATCGGTGTTCAAGGCTGGCGGCTACTGCGAGCGACGGCCGACGTCCTCCTTGAGTCCACGCCCAAAGGGCTCGATCTGAACAAGTTGACGAACACCATGGCCGAGGTCGAAGGCGTCGAATCGGTCCACGACCTCCATGTGTGGACATTGTCGAGCGATGTTCGGGCGCTGTCCGCCCACGTTGTGCTCGCCGGACATCCGTCGCTCGAAGAAGCGCAAGTCGTCGGCACGAGAGTCAAGTCGACGATCGGCGGCCCGTTCCGGATCAACCACGCCACGCTCGAGTTGGAATGCGAAGCGTGCGGCGTGCCCGAGGACTTCTGCGCAATTGACTCCCCAACCAACGCCGAACCCGCCCGACACGTGCACAAGCACGACGACGGACACGGGCACGGGAGCGGTCAGTGACTGCTGTTGTGTCGGTGATGGGATTTGTCGCGGTACCTGTCGTGACGTCGGTCGGCGGCTCTGTTGTGGCCGCTCGTCGACCTGCGGGCCCGCAGGTACGCAGCGTCGTTCAGCATGTCGCCGCCGGTCTGGTGTTCGCCGCCGCCTCTCTGGAGTTGCTCCCCGACCTGATCCGCGAACATTCCCAGGCCGGCACCGTCATCGGCTTCGTTGCCGGTGTCGCGGTGATGCTGCTCCTCGGCCGGATGTCGGACCACTACGAGGCTGCCGGCGGCCAGCGCGCAGCGATCGGAGTGGTCGCTCTGATCGCGTTCGACGTGCTTCTCGACGGCGTCCTGATGGGTGTCGCGTTCTCCGAACAAGCGCGCCAGGGACGTATCCTGACCATTGCGTTGACGTTCGAACTCGCATTCCTTGGACTATCGGTGGCCACGGCGCTTCAGAACGCCGGTGCCAGCAAGACGCGGGTTGTCGGTGTCACCGTCGGGATCGCCCTGGCGCTCCCTCTCGGCGCACTGCTCGGAATCGGACCATTGGCGGCGCTGCCAGTCACGCCGTTCGCCGCGGTCCTCGCCTTTGGCACCGTTGCCTTGCTGTATCTGGTTACCGAAGAGCTCCTCGCCGAAGCACACGAAGTGAAAGACACCCCGGTGGCGACAGCGACATTCTTCTTGGGGTTCCTTGGAATACTCCTCGTCTCACTCTCATCTGGAGGACCGAACTAGTGGCTGCAGTCGTAACGCCAATTGACCCCGACTCTTGCGGGGTCCGCATCGTCGACCACGATCGGGTCGCCGCCGCGAAAGCGCGGATGATCCCCAACTACGAGGCCAATCAACTCACCGAACTCTTCCGACTGCTCGGCGATCCGACCCGCGTACAGATCTTGTACGCGCTCGTCGAGGTCGGCGAACTCTGCGTCTGCGACCTTGCCGCCGTCGTCGACGCGCCGGAGACATCGATCTCTCACGCCCTACGCCTGCTGCGCACCGCCGGCGTGGTCCGCAACCGCAAGAGCGGCCGTATGGTCTACTACTCGCTCAACGACGCACACGTCCGACTGCTCCTCGACGTCTCGGCCGAACACCTTCGACACGAGCCCAACACGTGACCCAGTTCGGAGCACCACGATGAGTTCTTGTTGCGCCGACGAGGGGCCGAGTACCGGCACCGAAGTAGAAGAGGCACCTGAAAGTCTGTGGCAAGTGTCCGAGATGCGCTGGGCAGCGGCCGCCGGCGCCATTCTGCTGGCAAGTTTCATCGTCGGCTGGAACAACCAGCATCGTGCATCGGACGTACTCGCAGTGCTCGCCGCCGCGACCGGAGGCCGAACCTTTGTGCCGGGCACCTTGCGCGCGCTCCGACGCCGCAACATCGGAGTCGGCACCCTCATGACCATGGCCGGGGTCGGCGCGCTGGCGCTCGGCGAGTATCAAGAAGCGGCAATGCTCGCGTTCCTGTTCTCGATCAGCGAGGGCTTGGAGGAGTTCTCACTCGCCCGAGCCCAGCGAGGCCTGCGCGCCCTGCTCACCCTGCTACCCGAGACTGCCATCGTTCGACGCGACGACATCGAGCAAGAGATCCCTGCATCACGAATCCGCGTCGGCGAAACACTGATCGTGCGCCCCGGCGCACGCATCCCGACCGACGGCACAATCCGTTCCGGTACAAGCTCAATTGATATGTCGGCGATCACCGGTGAATCGATGCCCGTTGAAGTGCAGCCCCAAGCTGAAGTCTTCGCCGGCTCGATCAATGGCAACGGCGTACTCGAAATCGATGCAACAACAACTACGGCCGACAACTCGCTCGCCCGCGTGGTCAACATCGTCGCCGACGCTCAAGCCAACAAGGGTCAACGCCAACGGCTCGCCGACCGGATCGCCCGACCACTCGTCCCCGGTGTCATCGTCACTGCCGCACTCATTGCCATCGTGGGCGCACTGCTCGGCGACCCGCACATCTGGATCCAACGCGCACTCGTCGTGCTGGTCGCCGCTTCGCCTTGCGCACTCGCGATTTCCGTACCGATCACCGTCGTGGCTGCCGTCGGTGCCGCCAGCAAGTTCGGCGTGATCATCAAAGGCGGTGCAGCACTCGAAGCGCTCGGCACCATCCGCACCGTCGCACTCGACAAGACCGGCACCCTCACCCGCAGCCAACCCGCCGTGACCGAAGTGATCATCGTCGGCCAACACACCCGCGAAGGTGTCCTCGCGATCGCGGCTGCGCTCGAAGCCCGCAGCGAACACCCACTTGCGCACGCCATCCTCACCGCCCACCCGACCGCGCTCGCCGCCGACAACGTCGACGCCGTCACAGGCGCAGGACTGACGGGCACCATCGACGGTCGCACCGCGCGACTCGGGCGTCCCGGCTGGCTCGAACCCGGCACGCTCGGCGCAGATGTGACACGTACGCAAGCCGCCGGCGCCACGACCGTGCTCGTCGAATCCGATGGAGAGATCATCGGCGCGATCGCCGTTCGTGACGACCTCCGACCCGAAACACCCGCCGTCGTTGCCCACCTTCGCTCCAGCGGCCTCGATGTCGCCATGCTCACCGGTGACAACCATGCAACCGCCACCGGCCTCGCTGCCGAAGCCGGCATCACAGAGGTCCACGCCGACCTACGACCCGAGGACAAAGCGCACCTCATCACCCAGATGGAACACCGTGCGCCAGTCGCCATGGTCGGTGACGGCATCAACGACGCACCCGCACTCACACTCGCCACCGTCGGCATCGCGATGGGCGCAATGGGCAGCGACGTGGCCATCGAGACAGCCGATGTCGCGCTGATGGGCAACGATCTACGGGCCCTACCCAAAGTCCTCGAACATGCACGACGCGCACGATTCATCATGCTTCAAAACGTCGGCCTCTCCCTCGCAATCGTCACCAGCCTTTTGCCACTGGCGCTCTTTGGTGTGCTCGGGCTAGCCGCGGTGGTCGCCGTTCACGAGATCGCCGAGGTCTTTGTCATCGCCAACGGCGTCCGCGCCGGCCGAGTCAGCGCCACCGATTTCGATCAGTCACGCCCTGATCGATCACCCCACACCACCGCAAGCGAACCGTCGCCAGCCATCCTCGCCTGAGTGCACCCTGTCCTGATCGACAACCCAGTGCTGGCTCTCGGCCGGCGCATGTGGCCACTGCAGACGTTGGTTGTGCCGGGCTGCTACACCCCCGCCAGCGTCGAGCGGACGAAGCGGTGGAGTTCGGCGAAAGGGATACGGCGGGCGCGGCCGATGTGCACCGAGGCAATGGCACCGGATCTCATCAGGTTGTAGACGGAGCCGCGACTCATGGCGAGGTAGTCGGCGGCCTCGACCACCGTCATCAGGCGCAGGTCCTCGTTGTGCTCGAGCGTCGTCTGTTCGTTGATGTTCACGGTGCATCTCCATCAATGTCGGAGTCATTGGTTGTACCTACGTACACGACCCTTGGCGTGGGTGATCGTGACTCGAACGGTCGGGTGCGGTGGGTCGGCCGACCGGCGGTCGGGTGTCAATCTCGAGATGACGGGTCCAGTGCTGCGGCCCACGTTGACACCCGCCCTCGTTCCGGTCGGCCTTCAACGCCCCTAGCGGGGCGAGACCGCCTCCCAAGGCGGACTCACCCGGTCGGGTCGAAACACTTGGGGAAATCGTCATCGACCCGACCGGAACCCAACCACAACACCATTGGAGGTTCCCATGACCACCCAGACCGACACTGCGGATATGATGATCAACGTCACCGTGTGGGATGACCCGCTGGCCGCTGGCGGACTCGACGCAGACAGCGACGACGCGCTGGTCTATCTCACACCGATTCTCGGCCCCTACTGCGACCTTGCTGCTGCATCGACTGGCCCGCTACCTCACCGGCGAAGTGACCGCGCAGACCTGGACGATCAGTGAACTCGCCGCAAGCCTCGGCGTCATCCCGTCAACGTTGACCGCCACCCTCGCCCGACTCGACCGGTTCGGCATGATCCGCGTCACCGGTGACCGCACCCAGGTCCGTGCCCGAATCCCACCGCTGTCGGCGCGCCACCTGTCCCGACTCCCTGCCTACCTCGCTGTTGCCTGTCCCTACCAGCACAGCCACTGACCCCCCGCTCGTTCGGTGCCCCAACGTCGCGTCGCCGGATGGGTCGGTGTCGGCTGCCGTGGCCGCCCTGCGGGCGGGTGCAGTGGGTCGGCCGACCGGCGGGCGGGTGTCCATCGTGGGAGGCCGGGTCCGGTGCTGCGGCACACGTTGATACGCGCCCTCGTTCCGGTCGGCCTCCAACGCCCTTTACGGGCGAAGGCCGCCGCCCTCGACGGACACCCACGAAAGGACACGAGTATGCGATTCGACGATCTCATCACCCGGGTCACCAGCGACCTCGTCACCGCCATCCAAGCAGGCGCTGACAACTGGGAGATGCCGTGGCACACCATCGCCACCACTGCCCAACCACGAAGCATCGACCATCGCCCGTACCGCGGCCTCAACGCCCTCGTGCTCGCCCTGCACGGCGCGGAACGCGGGTGGACCTCGGGCACATGGGCCACGTATCTCGGCTGGCAACGCCACGGCGCCCAAGTCCGCCGCGGTGAAACCGCCACCCACGTTGTGCTCTGGAAACCGGTCAACCGAACCGACAACACCGACAACGAACCAACCAGCGATGACACCGACGACACACCCGACACCCGTAACCGTCTCGTCTCACGAGTGTTCGCCGTGTTCGCCGCCGAACAAGTTGACGGAGCCGATCCCGAACTCACCACCCGCACCATCGACCTCGACACGCCCGGACGCGTCCTCCTCGAAGCCGACAACTACTTCACCACCATCGGCGCCGACGTCATGGTCGGCGGCAACAGCGCCTACTACTCCCCCGGACTCGACCGCATCCATGTTCCACACCTCAACCAGTTCGACCAGCCCGCGCTGTATACTCGACGCTCGCCCACGATCCGTTAACC
>JAYUFA010000494.1:0-9521 GCA_043738925.1 Actinomycetota bacterium | reverse complement strand
ACCTGGGGGTCGCTTTGCAACAAGCTGGCTGCAGTGACGAAGCCCTGGCCCACTTCAACCGCGCGCTGGCAATGGCGCCGCAGCGCCTGGACACCTGCCTGGCCCTTCACGGCCTGCTGGCCAAGCGCCACCTGCAAGTCGCGGCGCGTGCATGTTGTGAACGTTGGTTGGCCTTGAACCCGCCGCACGTGGAGGTGCTGAACCGGTTGCTGGGCAGCCTGCTGGCGCTGGACGAACTGGCTGCCGCCAGCGCGGTGGCCGATCAAGCCCTGGCGCTGGCAGCCGACACAGCCGACACAGCCGACACATTGGTCAGCGATGATGTCCCGCTGGTCCAAACGCGCCGCCACATACCGACGTGGCTCATCGCGTCAATCGGTCTAGCGATCGGCGCAGTCGTGGTCATCATCGCAATGAGTCTTTCGACGTCACCCGACGGGACCACGATCCCGCTTCAGCACAGCGACGCGTCGACGAACTCCGAACACTCAGCCGCGGCGCAAGCGTTCCTCGACGCGTGGCGCAGGTATCGCACCACGGTGTACTCCGCACACCTCGTGTTCGAACGGGTGGCGACCAACGGCCAAAGTCTGCACACCGAGAGCACGTACATACAGCAGCCCCCGCGCCGCAGCGTCCGCCAGAGCGACAGCGTGCTCATCACGGCCGGCGCCGACTCGGTCACCTGCAACACCGTCGCTGGTCAAGGTCAACTCGTCTGCGCGCCCGCGCCTGACACGGACTATGAGGGCGACATCGCCGCGGAAATCCGTGGTTGGCAAGCGGCGTTCGGTGGCGACCAACCCGCGTACCGCGTCGCGCGTTCCGCCGATGGCTGCTTCGAGCTGCAACTAAACATCGTGATGGCCGACCCGCCGTATGGCGACGTCGCACGTTTCTGCTTCGACCCTGCAACCGGTGCATTGGCCACGCGCCAGTTCGTGCGCTCGACAGCTACCGACACCGAGACCGCGAGCGCGATCACCACCGACATTCCTGTCGACGCGTTCATCGCGCCCACCACGACGCGCTGAATCGCGAGGGCGGACGGAGGCCGGCTGCACTCGAGGGTCGCCTGACCTCCGCCCAATCCCAAGGTTGTCGGTGGGGGCGATGCCACCGGCAGTTCTGCATCGGCGTAGCGTCGTGATCCTTGAGTCATTTTCGAAAGGCCTGACCCATGCTGCTCGGCGAGACGTTGTTGCTCGGTGACAACCTGCTCGTGTATCTGTTGCTCGCGTTCGGCGGCGCCATGGCGGCCGGCAACGTGCTCGCGATTGTCAAGCCACCAGCCGCACCAAAGCGCGACGGCGACCTCCACCGGGCGCCAGTGGTGCGTTCGGTGGTATTCGCCGTCATCGGTACCGTTGCCGCCATTTGGGCTATCGCCAGCCTGCTCAGTAGTTGATCAGCCGCGGCCGATCGTTCACGTCGCAGCCCATCCGCGTCACACGATGAGTTTGCAGCTCAACCACGTCACACGATGAGCTTGCAGCTCATCTCTGCGCCCATGACCTGCATCGTGCGCCCGAGGGCCAGCCACGAACCGACACACAGGGTGATCTCGAAGACCATCTCGTCGCCATAGTGAGCGACCATACGATTCATCAGCGCTTGGTCGATCGCGAGATGATCGGTTGCGAACTTCGTGGTGTACTCAAGCGCCGTGCGCTCGGCATCGGTGAACCCGGGGTGCGTCTGCCAGTTCATGGCATTCGTGTACAGGTCTTCGGTGAGTTCGTGTTGCGCCAACGACGCGACTCGAGTGTCAAGTCAAACGACACACTGATTGATCTGCGCGATCCGTATACGCAACAACTCGCGCAGGCGCACCGACAGTGTGCTCTTGTTGTAAACCGCGTCGCTGTACGCACCAGCCGGCCCGGAGACGGCCGGGGCCATCATGAACAGGCGATACGGCTCTTCGAAATCCCCTTCGGGCAGCGTGATACGAGCCATGCGTCGGACCTCCTGGGTCGAGTCGAGTGTAGTGATCATCAACGACAGTGCGCTGTGGCGGTACGGTCAGGGCTATGAGCGCGGCCACCGTCAACGACGCCTGCGGGACGGACCCGAGTTCGTTCTGCTCGTGGGTTTTCGACGTAACCGACTCGCGTCGTCTCTCACAGTTCGCCGACTGGTTCATCAGCCGACCGTTGCGCATCGCGCTCATCGTCGCCGTTGCATGGACCGTCAATCTGCTGGCTCGCCGCGCGGTTCGGCGCCTTGTCGATCGTCTCGTGCGCGAACGCACGTCGTCCCCACGGACACCGATGGCGCACCTCGATCGCGCACGCGCCGATCATTTCGCCGAACGCGCCGAACGGTCGCGTCAACGCACCGTCACGATGGGTGCTGTCTTGCGCAGCATCGCGTCGCTTGTCGTCTTCGTGCTCGCGCTGTTGTTGTGCCTCGGCGAACTCGGCATCGATCTCGCGCCACTGCTCGCAGGCGCGGGCATCGCCGGCATCGCTGTTGGGCTCGGTGCCCAATCCCTCGTGCGTGACTTCTTGGCCGGGCTGTTCATCGTGATCGAGGATCAGTACGGCGTAGGCGACACAGTCGATCTCGGCGAGGCCCGCGGCACGGTCGAGAAGGTGACCCTGCGCACCACGATGGTGCGCGACTTCGAAGGAACGCTCTGGGTCGTCCCGAACGGTGAGATCAAACGCGTTGCCAACAAGTCACAGCTGTGGGCGCGTGCTGTCGTCGATCTACGGGTGGCCTACGACGCCGACCTCGAACAAGCACTCGCCGTGATCGCCGCGAGCGCGACGCGCATCGTCGAGGCCGACAAGCGAGCAATCGAGGCGCCCGACGTGCTCGGCGTCGAATCGTTCACCGACGGCGCCGTCGTCATACGCGTCACCACCAAGACGCAACCCGGCGCGCAGTTCCACATCGCTCGCGAATTGCGCGCCGGCATCAAGACCGCGCTCGACGAAGCCGGCATTCGAGCAACACCCACCACTGCCCGCGCCGAGACCTGACCTGCGACCTCAGAAACCGGGGAGACCAGGGCAGAATGGCCCTGCGGTCCAACCGGCATCGACCATGTAGTCACCACCGGTGCACACGGCGCTCTCGTCCGACAAGAGGTATGCAACGACCGCCGCAGAGTCCTCCGTCGTGACCTGCACCGGAACACCATCGCGATAAAGCTTAGGCTGCGGCATGTGGCGCAAATAGCGGTCGCCGTCGAACTGGTCCGACCACGGAGCGGACATCTTCGGGTTGCCCAAAGCCGGGTGCACAGCGTTCACGCGAATGTTGTCGCGACCCAACTCGATCGCCGCGGAACGCGTGAGGCCGCGAACGCCCCACTTGCTCGCCGAGTACGCCGCAACCGAGTTCATGCCGCCGTTCGCATCGATCGAGCCGATGTTGACGATCGATCCACCACCACTCGCGCGCAACGGCTTGATCGCAGCCTGAACACCGAGGTACGTGCCGACAAGGTTGACGTCGAGCACCCGGCGCACAACATCGGCCGACGTCGTTTCGATCGGCCCCATGTGCAAGATCGCTGCATTGTTCACGAGCCCGTCCAGGCCGCCGAACAACGTCGTGACAAACGCGATCGCGTCTTGCCATTGTGCGGCGTCGGTGATGTCGAGATGCTGATAATGCGCTCCGATTTCGCCTGCAAGAGCGCTGCCGGCATCGTCCAATACGTCGGCGAGTACGACCTGAGCACCTTCGTTCGCGCATCGGCGCGCAATCGCCGCTCCCACGCCTTGCGCCGCGCCGGTGACAAGCACGCGCTTCGCTGCGAGGCGGCTCACAGGTGATACCCACCGTCGACATCGAGCATCAACCCGGTGATATAGCCGGCCTTGTCGGAGGCCAAGAAGCACGCAGCCTCGGCGATGTCCGTGGCGTTTCCGAAACGACGCATCGCGATGTTGTTCTTCGCGACCTCAAGCGCCCGTTCATCGAGATCACCGCTACTCATGAGCCGTTCGGCCATGCCATCGACCAGCATGCCTGGCCCCACGCAGTTCAGACGCACGCCGAAGCGACCCTCTTCCGCGGCCAGCCCTCGCACAATCGCCTCAACGGCTCCCTTCGGTGCTGCCGACAAGCCGTCGCGCACCGGGTAGCGGCGCGTGGCCACCGTGGTCACTGCGACGACATTGCCTTTGCTGGTGCGAAGCATCGGCACGCTCGCGTGCATCAAGTTGAAGAAGGCCACGACGTCCTGGTCGATCTGACGGCGAAAGTCGGCAGTCGTGACCTTGCTGAGATGCACCATCGGCACGTGGGGACCGGAGGCGTAGACCATGGTGTGAACGCCGCCGAATGCACCGACGACCTCGTCGAGAAACGCGTTCGTCGCTTGCTCGTCCTCGAGTGAGAGCTGACACGCCTTCGCCCGCTGACCGAAAGCCTCGACCTCGGCCACAACCGCGTCGGCGGCCGCCCGATTGCGGTTATACGTGATCGCCACATCGCTGCCGCGTTCAGCAAGCAACCGCGCTATGGCGGCTCCGATGCCACCGCTGCCACCGGTGACCACTGCGGCGCCGGTACGCCCGCTGAAATCGCTCATTGCTTGTTCCTTCGCCTTCTGGCCCGCTTCGCTCGCACCGTGCGGCTCGATGTTTGCGAACCTAGTGCCTTGACCAGAAACGTTTGCGTTGTTCAGGGGGAGTCCGAGGGGGAAGGCTTCAGCGTTCCCCCTCGGCCGGATTCGCCCCACTTGGTTGGGCGAATCCGCACCAGCGAGCGCGGCGATAGCCGCTCGGCTCCAACTCGTTCGCCAACCTATGGTTGGCGGACGAAGCCCTCGTCGGCAAGCGCTATCAGAGACTCACCATGAGCGCGGCCAGTCGCACTGGCGCCGTCGTGTGGTTGCGCCACGCGTGGCGTGTCGCCCGCTGCACGACGCAGTCGCCAGCGTGCAGCTCGACCTCGGCGGTGTCGAGTGCCAACGTGATTGTGCCGTTGGTGATCTGCACGAAGTCGATGGTCGGTGTGGTGTGCCAGCCATCCGCATCGATACCAACCACGCCTTGCGCGAGCGCCGCGCGCATCTGGTCCTCGGGGCTCACGTCGACCAACATCCACGAGGCCGACCCGCTCGTCGGCACAGAGGCAATGTGTGGATCGGCCGCCGCGACAACGACATCTGGCTCAGCAAAGTTCGCGGTGAACAGCGAAACCATGCCGGTGTCGGCCAACTGTTGATCGGAGACGACGATCGAACGACCAAGGTCGTCGTGACCCGTGACAATCAGTCTCATAGGTGCCTACCCCTATTCGCGACGTTACCGAACACCGCGAGACTCACCAGATCGCTGTGCGACCCAGGCGTCGTGCGTTTGACCGCGCAGCACGCATCGCGCGCTTGATCGCTCGCCGAGCATCCTTGTCGTCCGCCTCCGCCAACTTGGTCCGCAGCTGAGCGAGCGTGCGTGCGAGTTCGGCTCGTATCTGCTGTCGGGCGTCGACCACCATCGACGTGATCGTAGTGGGCAAGCACGTCGTCGCCGTCGCGCAGCGCACCGGGGCGAGATCAGCAGCAGCGTCTACGGCAACCAACCATCTGACGGCCGCCCACCTCCCGAGCACCGAGGACGCGGCTACGTCTAGCGTGCGACCGATCCATCGACATTACGACGGGTGATCTATGGGCGACGAAGCAGCTGTCCTGCTCGAATACGACGGGAATGTCGCGGTCGTAAGCAACAACCGACCCGAGCGGCACAACGCGGCATCGGACGCCTTCAACCGGCAGCTGTGGGAATGCTTTTTCGAAATCACGAGCAACCCCGACGTGCGATGCGTGTTATGGCGCGGAAACGGCCCGTCGTTCTCGTCTGGCCGTGACCTCAAGGAGCTTGGCGGTCGTCGTGACCACGACATGAGCCACCTCCAGCACATCGAGCGCGGTCACAACTGGACCCAGATGCTGCTCAACTGTCCGGCGCCGATCATCTGCGCGCTGAAGGGCTGGACCATCGGCGGCATGTTCGAACGGGCGCTGCTGTGCGACCTGCGTATCGCCGGGGAGTCCACCAAGCTCTGGCTCTCCGAGATCGAACACGGCGTCATCCCAGACAGTGGCGGCGTGGCGCGCCTTTTCCAGATCGCCGGTCACGGTCTCGCCGCCGACCTCGCGCTGACCGGCCGCCAAATGGGAGCGAAGGAAGCGTTCAACCACGCGATCGTCTCGCGCGTCGTACCGGACGATGAACTCGACGCGTGCGGTCTCGAAATGGCCAAGCTCATCGCGTCTCGACCGGCGTTGTCCGTCAAACTTTTCCGCCGCGAACTTCGCCGCATGGCCAACCCGCTCGTGCAGGAGTCGATGCAGGAAGAAGCCCTGATGCTGTCGTTTCTCTACACGTCAGACGACTACGGCGAGTTCAAAGCGGCCAGGGCTGAGGGTCGGGCTCCGACCTACCACAATCGCTGAAAGCGCGTTCTTGAACGTGCGTTGTCTTAAGGGAGTCGCGATGAGCGAGCCGATGGTGGTACCGCTGCGGGACGAGATGTTCTGGCAGGACCCCTATCCCATTTTGAACCAAGCCCGGGCTCGCCACCGCACCGCCGTGAGCGAGTCGGGCGAAGCGGTCATTCTGTCGATTGACGACCTCGAAACGATCTCCGCTCACCCGGCGATGGTCCCCCTGGGGCTCGATGCCCTCGACCGCCTCGGCATCACCGAGGGCCCGTTTCGCGAATGGCGCGCGCTTTCGCTCAACGCGCGCGAGCACGACGACCACAAGCGGCTCCGTGCACTCGTCGGCCGAGCGTTCACACCCATGCAGGTGCAACGTCTGCGGCCGATCGTGCGTGCCCACGCCGACGAGGTCCTCGACCAGCTCGCGCCGCGTGGAACGATGGAGGTGCAGGCGGACTACGCGCGCGACATCCCCCTCTTCGCCATCTGCGTATTCCTCGGCATCGCCGAACAAGACCGACACGAGATCGAAGCCCTGCAGTTCGGCACCGAAGAAGGCTTCGGTTGGCCAATGACCCCGGAACGCCGCAAGAGCGCCGACGACGGCATCCTCGGCCTTTACGACTACTCCCGGCGCCTCGTCGAGCAACGTCGCCGCGACCCGCACGACGATCTCGTCACCGCGCTGGTCAACGTCGAAGAACAGGGCGACCGGCTTCGCGAGGATGAACTCCTCGCGATGATCGTGAATCTCATTGGTGGCGCGATCGGCTCCACGTCGTCTGCCATAACGAACGCCGCGTACCTCTTTGCCACGCACCCCGAGCAGGCGGCACTGCTGCGCGCGAATCCCGATCTCGCACGTCCCGCGATCGAAGAGGTCCTCCGTTACGCGCCGCCGTTCCGCTCGACCCGCCGCAAGGCCAACGACCCCGTCGACGTCGCCGGCCTGCACCTCGAAACCGGCCAGGCCGTGCTCCTGTCGCGCCAGGCGGCCAACCGCGACCCCAGACGTTTCGTGCGACCGAGCGACTTCGACATCACACGCGGCGACGCCAACCACGCCTCGTTCGGGCACGGCCCACACTTCTGCCTCGGCCAAGCCCTCGCCCGCGCCAACCTCACCGAAGCCATCCCCGCACTCATCGAACGCTGCGACACACTCGAAGTCGCTGCCACGCCGTGGCGCGTGCCTTTCGACCCAGTCGAAAAATTCGATGCACTACACATCCATTTCACGGAATCGAGGCGCGCGCGAACATGATGATCTCCGCCGACTCGCACGTCATCGAGTCAGCCGACGTCTACGCGTCACTGGTGCCAAGGTGGGGCGAACGATCCCCAGTGGTGCGTCGAGCTGACGACGGCACCGACTGGTGGTGGGTCGACGCGCAGCGCACCAACTCCTTCGCCCCAGGAACACAGGCCGGAAGACGCTTCGAGGACACCGACGCGCTCGTCCTGTCGGACAGTATCGACAACGTTCGCTCGCAGGTGTGGTCGCCAGATCGCTATGTCGACGACAACGTCGCCGATGGCGTCGTGGCGTCGATCCTCTACCCGACGCAACAGCTGCAGCACTACGCGGTCCGCAACAGCGCGCTCGTGGCCGACACCTGCCGCGTCTACAACGACTGGCTCGCCGAGTTCTGCGCGACTCGTCCCGATCGGCTCCGCGGCGTCGCTGCCCTCAACTCCGACGACCCTCGGGCCGCGGCTGCCGAGCTCGATCGCGCGATCAGCCGGGGCCTCGCCGGCGCCATGCTCCCCGTCGGGCTCCCACACGGCGCCACCTACGCCGACCGGTGTTACGAGCCGATCTGGAACACCGCGGCAGCGTTGGGGGTGCCCGTCTCGTTCCACATCGGCACCTACCGAGCGAATCCCGCGCGCGACAAGGTCGTCGTCATCGCCGGAGCACAAACCGCAACCACCCGACCGGTGCAATCCGCGTTCACCAACGCCGACTCCTACGTACGCAACGTCCTCGCGGACCTCATCTTCTCCGGTGTGCTCGAACGCCACCCCGAACTGCGAATCGTGTCGGCCGAACACGAGATCGGCTGGTTCGCTCACTTCGTTGAACGCATGGACCACACGTATACCCAACGAGCGACACGCGGATACCGATTCGCCGATGCCGCCGTCCCCAGCGACTTCGTCCGTCGCCAAGTGTTCGTCCAATTCTGCGAGGATCCCCTCGCCCCCGTGGCCATCGACGCCGTCGGTGCCCGCAACGTGCTCTGGGGCAGCGACTATCCCCACAGCGAAGGAACGTTCCCCCGCTCGCGAGAGTTGGTCTCGACGATCCTCGCTTCATGCCGAGCGACCGACCGCCGGAGCGTGCTCATCGACAACTCCTGCGCTCTCTACGGCATCGATGTGAAGAAACTCGCCGCGTGACCCAGATGCGCTTCGACGAACGCGTGGTCATTGTGACCGGCGCAGGTCGCGGACTCGGCGCGGCATACGCACGAGCGTTTGCCGCGCACGGAGCACACGTTGTCGTGAACGACATCGACCGCGAAGCAGCCGAGGCAACCGCCTCGACCATCGACGGCGCGCTGTCATTGGCGTGCGACGCGGCCGACACAACGAGCGCTGCCGAACTCGTCCGCGGCGCCGTGGACGCCTTCGGGCGACTCGACATCGTCGTCGCCAACGCCGGAAGCTCATGGCCAGTCCCGTTCGCCATCATGAGCACCGACGACGCGCTCGCCGCTCTGCGCGCCAACTACCTCAGCACCTACGAGCTGGTTCGCGCGGCATGGCCGTATTTCGTCGAACGCAAGTACGGCCGCATCGTCACCACAGCGTCCGGTGCGATCTTCGGCTTCGCCGCGCGCGCTCACTACGCCGCCGCGAAAGGTGCGGTGCTGGGGCTCACAAACACCCTCGCCATAGAAGGCGCCGCCCACGGCATTCAGAGCAACTGCGTTCTCCCGTGGGCACGTACACGGCTCGCACGACCCGGCAGCGACGCCCCCGAACCAGAGTCAGCGGCACCAGCGGTGCTCTGGCTCGCGCATCACGAATGCACATCCAACGGTGCGGCGTTCGCCGTCGGTGGTGATCAGATCCAGCGGATCTCGCTCACCACCGGGCCCCGGGT
>JAYUFA010000493.1:0-9536 GCA_043738925.1 Actinomycetota bacterium | reverse complement strand
GCGCAAAAGGCGGGCGCTCTCGGCATCCGTGTCCAATGCTCGGGTCGTCTTGGTGGCGCAGAGATGAGCCGCACCGAGTGGTATCGCGAAGGCCGCGTGCCGCTGCACACCTTGCGCGCCGACATCGACTACGGCTTCCGTGAGGCCAAGACCACCTACGGCCGCATTGGCGTGAAGGTGTGGATCTACAAGGGCGACATCTTGCCGTACAAGGCAGTCGTCGAAGACAAGATCGCCCGCGAGGCGGCGATGGCCGTTGGTGATCCCAGCGGTGGTGGCCGGCCCCGCACGGTGGTGTCGTCCGCCGCGGCGCGCCGCAAGCCTGCGGCTGATCCTGTCGAGGTCGCATCCGAAGATGTCGAGGTCGAAGTGACCCCGCTCATCAAAGAGGCCGATCCCGAATTCGAAAAGTTGTTGGCCGAAGAAGAGGAGATCGAGCGCTCGACGCGCGATCACCACGAAACGCCCCACTTCCGAATGGGTGATGACTGATGTTGATGCCGAGGAAGGTCGCGCACCGCAAGCACCAGCGCGGTCGCATGAAGGGCATGGCCAAGGGTGGCACCGACGTCACCTTCGGCGATTACGGCATCCAGGCCATCGAGCCGGGCTGGCTAACGGCGCGCCAGATCGAAGCCGCTCGTATCGCGATGACTCGCCATATCCGCCGCGGCGGCAAGGTGTGGATCAACGTGTTCCCCGACAAGCCGGTCACCCAGAAGCCTGCCGAGACGCGCATGGGTTCGGGCAAGGGCAACCCCGAGAAGTGGGTTGCCGTCGTGCGTCCGGGCCGCGTCTTGTTCGAGTTGTCCTATAGCGACCCGGTGGTGGCCCGCGAGGCCATTAACCGTGCCATTCAGAAGCTGCCGATGAAGGCCAAGTTCATCGCCCGCGAGGAGGGGTTTTGATCATGGCGAAGTCACGCCCGAACGAGATGACCGCACTATCGGACCACGAGGTGCACGAGAACCTTGCCAACGCCAAAGACTCGTTGTTCAAGCTGCGTTTCCAACGCGCCGTCGGTCAGCTCGAGAATCACTCAGCGATCAAGAAGTCCAAGCGCAACGTTGCGCGAGCGCTCACCGAGATCCGTACCCGCGAGATCGCGGCTGCCGAAGCACTTGCCGAGGGGAGCACCCGATGAGCACCGAAACCGAGAAGACCGAGGCCACCGAGCCACGGGCGAACGACCGCAAGGTCCGTGAGGGCCTGGTCGTGTCCACCAAGATGGACAAGACGGCAGTGGTCGCGACCACCGACCGCGTGCGTCACCGTCGTTACGCAAAGACGATGCAGCGCACCACGAAGCTGTATGTGCACGATGAGAAGAACGATCTCCAGGTCGGCGACCGTGTGCGTGTGCAAGAGACGCGCCCGTTGTCGAAGCTGAAGCGCTGGCGCCTCATCGACGTGATCGAGAGGGCGAAGTAGCCATGATCCAACAGGAATCTCGCCTTCGGGTCGCCGACAACTCTGGCGCGCGTGAGGTGCTGTGCATCAAAGTGCTCGGTGGCACGCGCCGCCGGTACGCATCGATCGGTGACATCTTCATCGCGACCGTTAAGGACGCGATCCCGGGTGCCGCGGTCAAAAAAGGCGATGTCGTCAAGTGCGTCGTCGTGCGCACCAAGAAAGAAAAGCGTCGGTCTGACGGCAGCTATATCCGCTTCGATGAGAACGCGGCCGTGCTGATCAAAGACGACCAGTCGCCGCGCGGTACACGCATCTTCGGCCCGGTGGGCCGCGAGCTGCGTGACAAGCGATTCATGCGCATCGTGTCGCTGGCACCGGAGGTGCTGTGAGATGAAAATCAAGAAGGGTGACCGCGTGCGCGTGCTCACCGGCAAGGACCGCGGCAAAGAAGGCCTCGTCGTGTCGGCGATGCCTGCCAAGGACAAGGTTGTTGTCGAGGGAGTGAACACCGCTCGCAAGCATCAAAAGCGCACCCGCGCCACGATGGACGCCGGGATGCTCAGTATCGACATGCCGATTCCTGTGGCCAACGTCGCCGTGATCAGTCCCAAGGATGGCAAGCCGACTCGCGTCGGTTACCGATTCAACACCGACGGCACCAAGGTGCGAGTCTGCAAGCGCACGGGGGCCGAGCTCTGATGGCCACGGCAACTTCGCACGCGCCGCGCCTCAAAGCTCTTTACGACGACACCTTGCGTGTCCAGCTCAAAGAGACGCTCGGTCTCGGCAACATCATGCAAGTTCCGAGGATCGAAAAGATCGTCGTGAGCATGGGTGTCGGTGCCGCGGTCCAGCAGCCGAGCTTGCTCGACAACGCGGTCCGTGACCTCACCACCATTGCCGGCCAAAAGCCCATCGTGACTCGAGCAAAGAAGTCGATCGCCGGCTTCAAGCTCCGTGAGGGCAACGCAATTGGATGCAAGGTCACGCTCCGCGGCACCACGATGTACGAGTTCTTCGACCGCCTCGTGTCGCTCGCGGTTCCCCGCATTCGCGACTTCCGCGGCCTTCCGTCCCGAGCCTTTGACGGCCGTGGCAACTACACCTTCGGCGTCTCCGATCAGACGATCTTCCCCGAGATCGAATACGACAAGATCGACGCCACCCGCGGGATGGACATCACCATCGTCACCACCGCAAAGTCGGACGCGCATGGCAAGGCTCTGCTCGATGCGTTCGGCTTCCCATTCCGACGTGAGGGGCAGCAGTAATGGCCAAGACAGCGCTCAAGAACAAGCAGGCGAAAACGCCGAAGTTCAAGGTCCGCGGGTATACGCGGTGCCGACGCTGCGGCCGCCCTCGTGCCGTATTCCGCAAGTTCGGCCTCTGCCGTGTGTGCCTGCGAGAGCTGGTCCATGCGGGAGAGATCCCGGGCGTAACCAAGGCCAGCTGGTAGGGAGGTGCGCGCACCATGACGATGACGGATCCGATCGCGGACATGCTGACGCGTATACGCAACGCCAATACGGCGATGCACGACGACGTGTCGATGCCCTGTTCGAACCTCAAAGAATCGCTTGCGAAGCTCCTCGAAACTGAGGGCTACATCGCAGGTTTCACGATCCGTGACACCGACGGCCGACCTGGCCGCACGCTCACGATCGACATGAAGTACTCGCCCGATCGCCAGCGTGTGATCTCGGGAGTACGCCGGGTCTCTACTCCGGGTCTTCGTGTCTATACCAAAGCCGATCGCATCCCACGCGTGTTGGGTGGGCTCGGTGTCGCCATCGTCTCGACGAGCCGAGGGCTCATGACCGACCGTGAGGCGCGCAGGCGTCGCATGGGCGGCGAAGTCCTCTGCTACGTCTGGTGAGGAGCAGCTGATGTCGCGTGTTGGAAAAGCACCGATCACCGTTCCGAACGGTGTCGAGGTCACGATCGATGGTCGCACCATCGCGGTCAAAGGGCCCAAGGGCGCGCTTGCGCGCGAGATCCCGGGCGAGATAACGGTGCGCCACGATGATGGTGCTCTGTTGGTCGAACGTCCCGACGACGAGCGAGTGAACCGTGCCTTTCACGGCTTGACCCGTGCGCTCGTGAACAACATGGTCGTCGGTGTCACCGATGGCTACCGCAAGCAACTCGACATCATCGGTGTCGGCTATCGCGCCGCGGCGAAGAACCCGACCACGCTCGAGCTGTCGCTCGGGTTCAGTCACCCAGTGGTCGTCAACGCACCCGAGGGCATCACCTTCGAAGTGCCGTCGGCGACCCGCATTGAGATCGTCGGTATCGACAAGCAAGTAGTGGGCCAGGTGGCCGCCAACATCCGCGCGATCCGCAAGCCGGAGCCGTATAAGGGCAAAGGTGTGCGCTACGTCGGCGAGCATGTCGTCCGCAAGGCCGGGAAGGCAGCGAAATGAGCGATCAAGCGAAAGCACGGCGCGAAGGCCGCCTGCGCCGCCATCGTCGGGTGCGCAAGAAGGTGGCCGGTACCGCGGCGCGGCCGCGGCTCGCCGTGTTCCGGTCGAACAAACACATCAGCGTGCAGGTGATCGACGACTTGTCGGGCCGCACGCTCGCCTCGGCGTCATCGCACGAAGCAGCCTTGCGAGCGAACGCGGCCAACGTTACTGGCGCCAAGCAGGTGGGCGAATTGGTGGCCCAGCGGGCCAAAGCGGCCGGTGTCGACACGGTCGTGTTCGACCGTGGCGGCTATCTCTATCACGGTCGGATCGCCGCGCTGGCAGATGCTGCGCGCCAAGCCGGCCTCGAGTTCTGAAGCGGAAACGGGAGAACTGATGACGACATCATCATCCAACGATGCGCCGCTTCGTGAGTCGCGTGTGATCAACATCAACCGCGTGGCCAAGGTGGTCAAAGGCGGTCGGCGCTTCTCGTTCACGGCGTTGGTCGTGATCGGCGACGGCGCGGGCCGCGTTGGCCTCGGCTACGGCAAGGCCAAAGAAGTACCTTTGGCCATCCAAAAGGGCACCGAAGAGGCGCGCAAGAACCTGTTCCGCGTGGCCTTGGCTGGCAGCACGATCACCCATCCGACTATCGGCGAAACCGGCGCGGGGCGAGTGCTGCTCAAGCCTGCGGCGCCGGGCACCGGTGTCATCGCCGGTGGCGCGGCGCGCGTCATCCTCGAGGAGGCTGGCGTCCACGACGTGTTGTGCAAGTCGCTCGGCTCGTCGAATCACATCAACGTCGCCCGCGCCACGATTGCCGGCCTGCGCTCACTGAAGCGGCCCGACGACGTCGCCCTGCTTCGGGGCTTGCCGGCCGAGGAGTTCGTGCCAGCCGGTATGTTGCAGGCGTTCATCGCGAGCGAGCGCGGCGCGTTCGTTCCTACTGAGGTTGCATGATGGCCGAGATCAAGGTCACGCAAGTCCGTTCGTCGATCGGTACCAAGCCCAAGCAACGCGGCACGCTGCGCGCGCTCGGCCTCGGCCGCATCGGTAAGACCAACACCTTGCCCGATCGCAAGGAGATCCGCGGCATGATCTCGCGCGTTCCCCACCTCATCACGGTCGAGGAGCTCAACTGATGAAACTGCACGACCTCCGGCCCCCCGCGGGCTCGAAGAAGGCGCCCAAGCGCGTCGGTCGCGGCATCGGCGGCAAGGGTGGCAAGACCGCAGGCCGCGGCACCAAAGGTCAGCGAGCGCGCAACACGGTTCGCCCCAACTTCGAAGGCGGCCAGATGCCGCTCACGCAGCGGGTGCCCAAGCTCAAGGGCTTCAACAACCCTTTCCGCGTCGAATACCAACCGATCAACCTCGACACCATCACGGCGTCGGAGTTGCATGAGGTCACCCCCGAAACCTTGTACGCCAAGGGTTTGATCTCCAAGGGCGCGCTGGTCAAGGTGCTCGGCCGCGGCGAGTTGGTCGGCGCGGTGCAGGTGAAGGCCCACAAGTTCTCGAAGTCCGCCGAGTCGGCCATCACCGGAGCGGGCGGCACCATCGAGATCCTGCCGCCGCCATTCGGCAACGGTCGTCCGCCCGTCAAGGGCAACGCGCACGCCAACCGCTGATCACCGAACCCCGATCGCGCCCGGCTAGCGTCGGCCCGCGACGCGTGGCCGTCGGCTCGAGGAGACTGCAGTGCTCGAAAGCTTCCTGAACGTATTCCGTGTCGCTGACCTGCGGAAGAAGATCGCGTTCACGCTGGTGATGATCGCGCTGTATCGACTCGGCTCGTACATCCCATCGCCGGGCATCGACGTCACCCAGCTCGGTAACTTCAAGGATCAGGCGAACAAGGGTGGCGTGCTCGGCGTGCTGCAGTTGTTCTCGGGTGGCGCGCTCACGCAGATGGCCATCTTCGCGCTGGGCATCATGCCGTACATCACGTCGTCGATCATCATGCAGATTCTCGGCATCGTGGTCCCGAAGATCGAGCAGTGGCAGGAACAGGGCGCGGTCGGTCAGCGCAAGATCACCCAATGGACTCGCTATCTGACCATCGTGATCGCGATTGTCCAAGGCACGAGCTTCGCTTTCATTCTGCACAACAACAACGCGATCACGCAGGGTTCAACCGCCGACTTGCTGCCCGTATTCAATGCCGGTCGTGTGGGCATTGTCGTGTTGGCGCTCACCGGTGGCACAGCGCTCTTGATGTGGATGGGTGAGCTGGTCACCCAGCGTGGCGTGGGCAATGGCATGTCGCTGTTGATCTTCGCCTCGATCGTGAGCAGCTTCCCGGCCCAGGGTTCCACCATCCAGGCCGAGAAGGGTTGGTGGGTGCTCGCTGCGGTCGTCGTGATCATGATCCTGGTGATGTACTGCATCGTCTTCGTCGAGCAGGGCCAGCGGCGTATCCCCGTGCAGTTCGCCAAGCGGGTGGTCGGCCGGCGCCAATACGGCGGACAGTCCACCTATATCCCGCTCAAGGTCAACCAGTCGGGTGTGATCCCGCTCATCTTCGCCAGCTCGGTGCTGTACCTCCCGAACCTTCTGGCTCTGGCACTGCCGTGGGAGGGTTTGCGCACGTGGGTCAACAACCACCTGACATCGCCTACCCAGGGCGTGTACTTGGTGTTCTACGGCTTCTTGATCATCGGTTTCGCGTACTTCTACACGGCGATCAGCTTTGATCCGGTGAAACAGGCCGACACCATTCGCAAGCAGGGCGGCTACATCCCCGGTATCCGGCCCGGACCGCAAACCGAGCGTTACCTGAGCCGCATCCTCAACCGCATCACGTTGCCCGGCGCGTTGTTCATCGCGGCGGTCGCGATCGTCCCGTCGCTCATCGTCAGCCAAGGCCTGCATGTCACGGCCACCAACAGCGGGCGCGGCGGTGGCAGCTTCCGCTTCGTAGGTACGTCGTTGCTCATCGCGGTCGGTGTAGCGCTCGAAACGATGAAGCAGATCGACAGCCAACTCACCATGCGCAACTACGAGGGCTTCTTGAAGTGACGCGTCCTCGTCGCCTGGTGATCCTCGGCCGTCAGGGCTCGGGGAAGGGCACCCAATGCTTGCGGCTCGTTGCGCACTACGGCACGGTGCACGTGTCCACCGGGGACATGCTGCGCGCCGCCATCGCTCAAGGCACGGCGATGGGCAAGCAGGCCAAGGCCGTGATGGACGCCGGCGATCTCGTGTCCGATCAGATCATCAACGGCATCGTCGCCGAGCGCCTCGCGAAAGACGACATACGCACCCATGGTGTGCTCCTCGACGGCTTCCCACGTACGCCGGTACAGGCTGAGGCGTTGGAAGAATTCGTCGGCCCGGGCGGGCTCACTGCCGCGATCAACCTCGAGGTCCCGGTGCAGGTGGTCAAGGAACGTATGTTGCTGCGGGGTCGTGCCGACGACACGCCCGAGGCCATTGAGCGGCGCCTTCGGCTGTACGAGCAGGAGACAGCGCCGTTGGTAGCGTGGTTCTCCGCTCGTGGACTGCTCGTCGTCGTTGACGGGTTGGGCTCCGAAGATGAAGTGTTCCAACGGTTGGTGATGGCCATTGACGCCCGGGGCTAAGCACGTCAGGTTGGACGATCAGCATCGACCCGCTAATGTGGTCGGTCGGCCCTGGGCCTGCTGCTGCTGCATGCGCGGCCGTCGCTCAGGCGTGCGGGCTCACGGTGGTCCCAAACGCTGCAGCGCTTTCGCGCTCGGGTTGGGCCACCGCAATCATTCGTATCAGGAGGTCGGTTCTGCCGAAGCCAAAAGAAGACGCGATTGTCCTTGAGGGCACAGTCGTTGAGCCGTTGCCGAACGCCATGTTCCGTGTCGAGCTCGAAAATGGCCACAAGGTGTTGGCCCACATCTCCGGCAAGATGCGCATGCACTACATCCGCATCCTTCCCGGCGATCGCGTCCAAGTTGAGCTCACGCCGTACGACCTCCAACGCGGTCGCATCACCTACCGCTACAAGTAACACCCCGCGACAACACAAGGCCCCACGATGAAGGTCCGTCCAAGCGTCAAGAAGATCTGCGAGAAGTGCCGCGTGATCCGCCGGCATGGCAGCGTCCGCGTCATTTGTGACAATCCACGTCACAAGCAGCGCCAAGGGTAAAGAGGAACCATGGCCCGTATCTCCGGCGTCGATGTCCCGCGCGAAAAGCGCGTCGAGATCTCGCTCACCTACATCTACGGCATTGGCCGCACCAAGGCGCAAGAGATCTGCGCGGCGACCGATGTCAACCGTGACACGCGTGTGCGTGACCTCACCGACGACGAAGTCGGTCGGTTGCGGGTTTACATCGACCAGAACTTGCGCGTCGAGGGTGACCTCCGCCGCGAGGTCACCCAAGACATCAAGCGCAAGATGGAGATCGGCTGCTATCAGGGCATCCGTCACCGTCGCGGTCTGCCGGTGCGCGGTCAGCGCACGCACACCAATGCGCGGACACGTAAAGGCCCGAAGAAGACGGTTGCCGGCAAGAAGAAGGTGGCGCGGAAGTAATGGCGAAGCCAGCAGCAGGCGGCCGACGGCCGCGCAAAAAAGAGCGCAAGAACATCAGCTACGGCGTGGCGCACATCAAGAGTTCGTTCAACAACACGATTGTCACGATCACCGACCAGGAAGGCAACACGCTCGCGTGGGCCTCGGCGGGCAACGTGGGGTTCAAAGGTTCCCGCAAGTCCACACCGTTCGCCGCCCAGATGGCAGCCGAGCAGTGTGCACGGCGGGCGATGGAGCATGGCGTGCGTCGGGTTGACGTCGTCGTCAAGGGTCCCGGTTCCGGTCGTGAGACCGCAATCCGTTCGATCCAGAACACCGGTATCGAGGTCACAGGCATCAAAGATGTCACCCCGGCACCACACAACGGGTGCCGTCCCCCCAAGCGGCGGAGGGTCTGACCAATGTCGCGTTACACCGGTCCCCGTGCTCGAGTCTCTCGTCGACTCGGTACCAACATTTGGGGCACAAAAGGCGAGAACAAGGTTCTCGAAAAGCGCCCGTATCCGCCGGGCGAGCATGGTCGCACGCGCCGCCGAGGCAATGTTTCCGAGTACCTGCTGCAACTCCAGGAGAAGCAGAAGGCTCGCTTCACGTACGGCTTGACCGAGCGTCAGTTCCGCAACATCTTCAAAGAGGCCAACCGCCGCGAGGGCGTCACCGGTCTCAACATGTTGCGCTACCTCGAACTGCGGCTCGACAACGTCGTGTACCGCGCCGGCTGGGGAGCCACGCGTCCTCAGGCAAGGCAGTTGGTAAGCCACGGCCACATCAACGTCAATGGTCGCCGGGTCAACATCCCGAGTTACCGCCTGCGCAAGGGTGACGTGGTTGAGCTGCGCGAGAAGTCGCGCAACCTCACCGTGACCCGCTGGAACATGGACGTTCTCGACCGGGGAACCGTCGGCTGGCTCGACCGCGAGGACGAGGGCCACCGCGTCGTCGTACGCGAGCTTCCGCTACGCGAGCACATCGATACACCAGTACGCGAGCAGATGATCGTTGAGCTCTACTCCAAGTAGTTCTCGCTCACGATCGACCTGTCGTAGCAAAACACACACACAAACAAGAACCCCGGACCGCCACCGGGGTCGACTTCGAAGTTCCGAGGAGCAACCACATGCTGGTCATTCAGCGTCCGACGGTCGAAGCGGTTGGGGAGGCGGAAGGCAACCGTCAGCGGTTCGCCATCGGCCCGCT
>JAYUFA010000492.1:0-25245 GCA_043738925.1 Actinomycetota bacterium | reverse complement strand
GCGGCGAGTTGACCGAGCACAGCGTCGTGGTCCTCGCAGGCGAACGCAACGCGCACGAGACCTTCTGGAGTAGCGGCTACCAACAACGCGCCGAATGGGCTGTCGGCGATGTCGTAGGCCACATCGACGAGCCCTTCTCGATCGGCACGCGCCCGGAACCGTGAGTGGTGCACCGCCAGGTCGGCCTCGGTGGGCGCCGCGACGACACGTCGAAGGGCCTCGACTACCGCGCGATCATCGCGGTTGTCATCGGTCGTGATCATGGAATCCTCCTCGGATACACCTTGCGAAGGTTGGCGATACCGTCAGCAGCGCTGCGTCGGGCGGCCGCCTCATTCGTGCCAAGCGATGCGGCAACATCGGCGTAGGACATGTCGGCGAGATACCGGTAGATCACTGCCGCCCGTTGCTTTGGCGCGAGCAACGCCAACGCGTCGCGCAGGAATTCATCGAGCACCGTCGGATCGACACCGACGGGCGCAGCCCGATCGGGCAGAGCGTCGGTCGGCACCGCTTGACGGGCGAACGTACGAACACGATCGATCACCTTGTGGCGAGCAATCGTGATCAACCACGCGCGCACGTTGCTCTCGGGTCGCAGATCGGGGTAGGCGCGCAGGGCCGAAAGAAACGTGTCCGACCACACATCGTCGGCGTCGGCATCGCCCGCCATCGCTCGGCACGCTCGCAACACTGCCGCGCCGTGCTCGACGATGATCTCCTCGAACGGTCGCATCATCCCACCCTAAAAGGTTCAGCGAATAGCGAAAGTTCCTCGGGCGAGAACTCTCGTTTGGACTGCTCCGTAGCCCAATACACCCACGGTGCTGCTGGGTCGCGTCGCCTATCGGTTCTGCTCTTAGGAACGATCGCGGTCGGAATTCTGTGAGGTCGCGCCGCCGTTGCCGTCATACTTCACGCCGTGACAGCCGAACGCCCGTCTGAACTCGACAAGGTGCTCGGACTCGCCCCAGCTGTCGGACTGGCGATCACGTTGGTGGTAGGCAGCGGTGTTCTGGTGCTTCCAGGACTTGCCTATCGTCAACTCGGTGCAACGGCGATCGTGACCTGGATGTTCGCGGCGGTCATCGTCGCTCCATTGCTCGTGGTCATCGCCTCATTGGGCGCCACGTTCCCCAACGCCGGAGGTATCGCCGGCTTCGTGCGTCCTACGCTCGGCGAACGCTTCGGTGCCGCGGCCGACGTGATGTTGCTCGGTGCCATTCCAGGCGGAGCCGCGCTCGCGTTGGTAGGTGGTCATCTGGCGGCAGATCTCGTCGACGATCACCGCCTGGTCACACCCGGCGCGATCTCCGTTCTCGTGCTCGCGTTGGTGATCAATCGTTCCGGCGCCCGCGCCTCCGGTCGGTGGCAACAGCACCTATCAGGGTTGTTCGTCGGAGGACTCACGGTCATCGCTGTCGCCGCGCTCGTGGCCGGACATCACCGCGGGGTCGGTATCGAAGCGCCGCAGCACCTCGTACGCGCCGTTACACATGTCCGGCTCGTGTTCTTCGCATTCGTCGGTTGGGAGCTGATGGCATTCGCCGGCGAAGAGTTCGTGAACCCGAAGCGCGACTTCCCTCGAATGGTCGCTATCAGCTTCGCCGGCGTCGTAGCTCTCTATGTGCTGCTGGCCGCGGCAATACAGATCGCGCTCAGACCCGACGACGCGCGACTCGCCACGACACCCATCAACGCTGTCGCGCAAGACGCCATGGGGTCGCTCGGGCGTTACGCCGTCGCGGTCATTGGCCTGTTGATCGTCACCGCAAACGTGAACGGCGTGGTCATGGCCTTCTCGCGGCTCGTGTACGCGAGCGCTCGTTCAGGGACTCTGCCGGCAGCACTGGCGTCAACCAGCGCGGACAACACGCCGCGTCGCGCCGTGGCGGTCACCGTTGCCGGTTTCGCGATCTTCGTCATTCCCGAACGCCTCGGCTTTGTATCGCAAGGCACGCTGTTCGAGCTGGCTGCCTCGTGCTTCTTCGCCGGATACCTGCTTGCGACCGCCGCGTATCTACGCGTGCATCGCCGTGCGCGGCGGCGCGTGTTCGGCTGGGTCGCGCTGGTGGTGGCGTGCGGCGCTCTCGCCACCTTTGGCGCGCTCGTTCTGTACCCGATCGCGATCTACGTGGTCGGCTTGACGCGCGCTCGCCCTCAGGCGCAGCGACACGCAACGGTCTGATCAAAGACCTGCCAGCGGAATTGCATTGGCGCCGAGGTCTCGCCGCATCCAGTGCAGCTCATCTGCCATGACGACCCGACAGCCGCGATGGCGAGCGGCGCCTGGCCGGTGGAGAGTCGGCGCGGCTCGAGTTTCGGCTTCGCGATCTCGGGAAGCTCGACCATGTCGAGCTCGATGTAGGGCGCAGCATCGCGAGCCGCTACGGCGAGTTGCGGCGCGACGAGCCGCGTCACGGCGTCGTCACACCATGCCAGATCACCTTGGCAACCGAAGCGCACATAGGCGTATGTCGCTTCCGCGCCAGCAAGCGCCACCAGGGACTGCACCGCGGTGTCGACATCCTCCGCACTGCTTCCGAAGCCCGCGGTAGCAGCGGCCTCGTGATAGGACACGAGTCGCTCGGGTTCGGGTACCACCGATGGGCCGGGCGCGCCGAGGAACTGCGCCAGCTCGTCGAACCGACCCGCGTCGAATATGCCCGAAGCCTCGGAGATGCGTTCAATCTCGTCGAGGAAGCCGTCGCGCTCCATGCGCATGGACGGATCCTCGAGCGTGTCCTTCGCGAACATGATCACGAAGCGCGCGCCGACGCCCGGACGCTTCCGCCGAAGAATCCGACCCATGCGTTGAATCATTTGTCGTCGCGTGCGACTGGCGCTCATCACAATGCCCAGGTTTGCATCGGGCACGTCGATGCCTTCGTCCAGCACTCGGGGCGCCGCAACCGCGTCGAGGCGCCGAGTGCGCAAATCGTCGAGGATGTCTCGCCGTAGCCGCCGCGCTGTAGCTCCGGTGATCAGTTCGATGGCCACCAGTGGATCGAGGCGATTGATCGCGTGGTTCGCCGCACGCACGGTCTCGGTGAAGACGAGCGCGCCGTGCGCCGCCTTGATGGCCGGTGCGAAGTTACCCAGCAGCTCGTACTTGCCCGTACTCTGCGCAACGATCTGGCGGCGCTTCGAGAAGGCGTCAAGATAGTCGCGCGCCGCGCGACCGTCGGTACCGGCGTCGTGCTCGGCGAGGTGCGCAACCGCGGCGAGGAAGGCCCCGAACGGCTCGAGTGGTACACCGCGCACGGTACGCAGATGGCGCCGCGCGAACACGAGCTGTTGCTCCGTGGCCACGTACTCGGCCCGCTCGTCGATCGACAGCGGCACACCGACGAACGCGACTCGTGGTTGCGCACACACGCCGTCGGCGATTGCCTGCTCGAATCCGTACCGGTAGCAGATGCCACCGAAGTACGGCAGCAACAGATCGGTGACGGCGTCATCGCTCCGCTCGAGCGTGGCGGTGAGTCCGAGTCGTTCTTCGAACTGCGGAAGCAACGCGCGTCGCAGAATGCCGCCCCCGAGACCGTGGCATTCATCGGCGATGAGCAGCCCACCACGATCGTCGAGCGGTATTGGCTTGTGCGCCGCGGCCGAGTGTCGGGTCGCGACGAGCACATCGCACGTCGTCGCTCCGTCTCGACCGCTGTCACCGAGACGACCAACGCGCGTACCCGGCAGCGCGGCGACGAGGCGGCCATGCCACTGCTCCATCAGCACGCGCGAGGGAACCAGCACGAGCACGAAGCGTCCACGACGCAGAGCGTCCGCCGCGGCCGCGATGGCAACGTCGGTCTTGCCGGACCCGGTGACGGCTTCGATCACGCCACGACGGCCACATCGCAGCCAACTGATGAGCGCCTCGAGCTGCCACCGATACAGCTCGCGCGACTCCGTAGCGGATGCGGGCGGCATCGCGAGCGGCGTCAGCTGGTCTGTCATGCGGCCATCCAGGGTATGGCGCTGCGGCCCGCGTGACGACCATGGGTCCGTTGAACGACAGCAATTCTTCCTACGCCACGTTGGTGAGTAGGTCTATGGGTCTGTTTTGTGGCATCTGCGCCAATTGGTGCTTATATCGACAACCAGGCGCGCCGTAAATGCATTGTGACCACAAACCCCACCATCGGAGCCACGGAATCGACCGGCGGCACCTGGGCCGGTCGCCCCGTAGCGGCGTGGACGCTGCGGTTCACGGCATTCGTGGCGCCGATCGCGCTGAGCTGGTCGGTGACGCACTTCACTGCGCCCATCTATTGGCGGCCGTTCGGCGCATGGGGCGCCCTCCTCTGGGTCGCACAGCTCATCACCGTCGGTTCCGCGACCGTCATGCTCGCCGGCCGTCTCACGCGCCGCCTCCTTCCCCTTGCCGCGCTCTACGGGATGTCGCTCGTCTTTCCCGATCGCGCGCCGTCGCGCTTTCATGTGGCACTTCGCAGCGGAACAGTGAAGAACATGCAGGCCCGGCTTGCCGAGGTCGAGGCCTCGGACTTTGGCGCCGATTCGGCGCGCTCAGCCGCGCTGATCGTCGAACTTGTCGCCGACCTTGGCCGTCATGAGCGGATGACACGCGGCCACACCGAGCGCGTGAGGGCATACACCGACCTCATCGCCGAAGAGATGTCCTTGCCCCAAACCGATCGCGACAAGTTGCGGTGGGCGTGTCTGATGCACGACATCGGCAAGCTGTACGTGCCGGCCGAGATCTTGAACAAGGCTGGCAAACCAACGGCAGAGGAGTGGGCGCTTCTGGCCCAGCATCCTGTCCGAGGCGGCGAGATCGTCGAGCCACTCGCGGGCTGGCTGGGTGAGTGGCGCTTCGCCGCGTCGCAACATCACGAGCGTTGGGATGGCAAGGGCTACCCGCTCGGCCTTGCGGGACGCGAGATCTCGCTTGCGGGTCGCATCGTCGCCGTGGCCGATGCGTACGACGTCATCACCTCGGCCCGGTCGTACAAGAAGCCGATGTCGCACAGCGCGGCTCGCCAGGAGATGGTGCGATGTGCCGGCGGGCAGTTCGATCCCGATGTCGTCCGCGCGTTCTTGCACGTCTCGATCGGGCGAACGACCTCGCGCGCCGGAGTGCTCGGCTGGCTGATCGAGCTCCCGGGAGCGCTCGGCAGCGCCGCGTCCCAGGTGTCGGGCGCAGCCGGTGGCGTCGTTGCTGCGACGGCGATGGCGACCATGGCGGCCGTGGCCGTGACGCCTCCCACGCCAACCGCTGATGCGGCTACAAACACCGCGGCCGCATTTGGCCCCGCGTACGTGGCTGGTACTGCGGATTCGACTGATCCAGTTGCGTTTGCAGCGCGCATCGGTACCGCGTCCTCATCCACGACGACATCGACATCGCCCGATACGGCAAGTTCCGGCGGTGTTGTTACGACGACCACGACGACTACGGCGTTAGCGCCGAGCGCGCAAGCGGCAGGTCACGCGACGACGACCACGTCGCGCCCAGGCCAGACCACGACCACGGTGAAGGCAAGGAGCGCGACGACGACATCCACATCGGCGAAAACGGTGACGACGACCACCAGGCGAAGCACAACAACAACAACAACAACAACGACGGTTGCTGCCGCGACGACCACCACAAGCCATGGGTCCGCTCCCAACGCGAGGGGCGACAACTTCACCGTGTCGACGCTCGTTCCCATAACCCTCGATGTGCTCGCCAACGACACCGATCCCGACAACGACCTCGACCCCACGACCCTGAGCATTACCGTATTTCCTACCCACGGACTGGCCGCTGTCACGAGCGGTGGCGTCGGCTACCTGAATCTGGGCCAGAGTGACGAGCTCACCTACCGCATTTGCGATCATGCGGCGCACTGCGCGACCGCACGAGTCAGCCTCACCACGAAGTGAGAGCACCTGCTTCAAATTTCGTGTGATCCGATTTCCCTCGGGGCCCGAACAGGTGACCGCGGTGCGCTACGCGCTACCGCAGTCGAACCACACGACCGAACGGGGTAAAGGGCCATGGCCAAACGCGATGTAGCCGGTGTTGAAATGGACGGGACGATCAGCTGGGACGAGCTGCATCCCGCAACGAAGGAACTGTTGTCCCGACGACGCCTCTTGGCCGACGGCGGAAAGGCCTCGTTGGTGCTGTTCGGCGCCTTCAGCCTCGCAGTTGCCGCATGCGGTGACAGCAAAGCCACCGCCACGACGACGACCGCGAAGGCGGCCGCCGCGAGCGGTAGCGGCACGGGCGCGACCAAGTCGCTCTACGAGCGTCTGGGCGGCGGGGCTGCTATCACCGCGGTGATGGGCGACTTCGTCGACAATCAGGTCGCGAAGGATGCACGTATCAACAAGCAATTCGCGAACACCGACCTGACGCGGCTCAAGAAGCTGCTGGCCGAGTTCGCGGACAACGCCACCGGCGGCCCCGAGAAGTACACGGGTCGCGATATGAAGACCACGCACGCCGGTCTCAAGATCACGATGGCCGACTTCAACGCGTTGGTCGAGGATCTGTCGAAGTCACTCGACGTGTTCAAAGTTCCGGCGCAGGAAAAGAGCGATCTGCTCTCCGCTCTCGCTCCGCTTTCCAAAGACATCGTCACCGCCTAGCGTACGAAGATGGCATCTGTTGCGCCTGGCGCGTCAACCGACCAGCCGTCTCGCGTCCGACGCCGGCCCCTTGCGTGGATAGGGGTCGGCGTCATGGCCGCGACGGCTGTCTTCACACCAATTCGCATCGCGTATAAGCACAGCCAACACCCGAAGGCTGCTCCGGGCCAGGTGGTCATCAGCAACTTCGCCTTCAGCGCCAACGCGATCACGGTGAAGGCAGGCACGTCGGTGAGCTTCGTGAACAAAGACGGCGCGAATCACACCGCCACCGCAGACGACGGCTCATTCGACTCGGGTCGCTTGAGCACCGGTGCAACTTTCGCGACAACGGTTACGAAGTCGGTCTCCTATCACTGCAACATTCACAGCTACATGACCGCCAAGATCACGGTGGGGTGAGCGAGCGATGGACTTCGTCTCCTTCTTCAATGATGTCACGGACAAACATCTCCTTGGATGGAAGACCGCGATCGCGTCCGTTGTACTCATTCAGGCAGCGGCGCAAGTCCTGCTTGCCGGCCGATTCTGGCGTTCGCGTGGCCTGCCGATCAGCGCAACGACCGCGGCGCGCATCCACCGCTGGAACGGTCGCACGTTGCTTGTGCTGTCGTTGCTGATCGCGTACGCATGCCTCTTGGTGCAGGCCGGGCCCACGAGTCCGACGCGCATCTTGTTGCATAGCATCGCGGGCGGTCTCCTGTTCGTGCTGCTGGCCGGCAAGCTCACCGCAATCCACCTGTCGGACCGCGTCGGACCATTGCCGATGTGGGGTCTTGCACTCTTCGCCGATTACGTCGCGATCTGGCTGCTCAGCGCGTACGACTTCGCTACGTCGAGCACGGCCGATCCGGGTCCGAGCAATGCGCTGCAGGCCTGGGCGATCGTGGCGGGTATCGTCGCGGCGCTCATCGGCATCGTGGCCGTGTCGCTCTTCGCCCGACCCGCGCCGAGTGCCACCACCATTGCCGCAAGCTGACCGCGCGACGCGGTAGCGTCGCGGCGACATGACCGAGTTCCGACGCGACGTGGTGATCGTGCGCCACGGTGCCACGCTTTGGTCGGAATCTCGCCAGCACACCGGCCGCACCGACATCTCTCTCACCCCCGCTGGCCAAGATGAAGCGCTTGCACTTCGCACCGCGCTCGGCGCATTGGCCGGCGGACACTCCGTGCACGCGTTCACCAGCCCGCTGCTTCGTGCTCGCATGACCCAGCAGCTCGCAGCCCCGGACATGGTCGACGTGCACGTGGACGACGACCTCGCCGAGTACGACTACGGCGAGTACGAAGGCAAGACCAGCGCAGAGATCCACATCGCGCGGCCCGACTGGGAAATCTTTCGCGACGGTTGTCCCGGCGGCGAGTCACCCGGCGAGGTCACCGCACGATGCGACCGCTTCATCGCCCGCATCGCACAGCTCGAAGGGGCTGTGTTCGTGTTCACGCACGGTCACCTGAGTCGGTTTCTCGCGGCCCGCCTCCTCGGCTTGGCCGGCAGCGATGGTCGGGTGCTGTGGAACAACACCGGCTCGTACGCGGTGGTGCGCACCGACACCGATCGCGGCACGGTACTCGTCGCATGGAACGTGCGATCGCGCTGACGGGCGTTTCTCCGCAGCGCGCACCGCGTCAACGAGCGGGCCGCCGACGTTGCCGCGCGTCGGCCACCATGGGCGGCGCGTAGCCGGCGTCTGCGTAACTGAAGTTCGTACCTGGCGGCACGATCTCATCAATGCGGTCGAGTACATCAGCCGCGAGCGACACGTCGACCGCACCGAGTTGGGTCATCAGCTGTTCCATGGTGCGAGGACCGATGATCGCAGACGTTACTGCCGGGTTGTTCAGCACCCAGGCGATCGCAAGGTGCACCAACGAGATGCCCGCTTCGTCAGCAACCTTGCCGAGCGCGTCCGCGGCTTCAAGCTTGGCCTGGTTCTCTGCCTTTTCGAGGTCGTATCGCTCGGGGCTGCGCTGCGCGCGCTGACTCGTGAGGTCGCTGGCACCGAGGCGCCACTTGCCCGAGAGCCAGCCGCCGGCAAGAGGGCTCCACGGGATGACACCCATGGCGTAGCGTTTGCACGTGGGCAGCACATCGGCCTCGACGCCGCGTACGAGGATCGAATAGGGCGGCTGCTCACAAACGAACCGCTCGCGATGACGGCGCTCCGCGGTCCATTGCGCCTCGACGATGCCCGATCCGGTGAACGTCGAGCTGCCGAGGTAGCGCACCTTGCCCTGGCGCACGAGGTCCGACATCGCCCCGAGTGTTTCGTCGATGTCGACGTTCGGATCGGGCCGATGCACTTGATAGAGGTCGATGTGGTCGGTTCCCAGGCGGCGCAAGCTGGCCTCGCACTCCTTCATGATCCAATAGCGCGACCCGCCGCTCTGATTGGGCCGACCACCCATCGGCGCGTAGAACTTCGTCGCGAGGACCACTTCGTCGCGACGCCCGGCGATGGCTTTGCCGACGATCTCCTCCGACTCGCCCGCCGAGTACACGTCGGCGGTGTCGATGAAGTTGATGCCTGCGTCGAGCGCGGCGTGAATGATGGCGATCGAGTCGTCGTGGTCGCGATTGCCCCACGCGCCGAACATCATCGCACCGAGGCAGAGCGGACTCACCTTGACGCCTGTGCGCCCCAAACTCCGGTAGTGCACCTGATGCTCCTCGCGTCGATCCTGACGACGGTCACGTTACCCCTGTCAAGGCGTGCAATTGAGCGCGAGTACGCAGTCACCAGCGCGCGACTGACAAGATGCACACTGCTCGCGACAGACCGTAGGAGAGCGTTGCATGGCCGAGTATGTCATCCCCGATCCGGAGCCCAAGGAGATCGACGAGAAGCTCTCCATGGAGCTGCGCATCCTCTCGTCGAACGCGGTGCTCAAGGGAGCGCCGTCAGGCAACGAGCAATGCGACAACTGCCTTTACTACCTCGAGAACACGGCCGATATCTCGTACTGCTGGCATTCGAAGCTCCGCATCCTCGTCGGCGCCACGTGGTGGTGTCAGTGGTGGGAAGCCATCCCCGACGCGTGACCGGCGGCGCGAAGGTCAGTTCCGCGCATCGATCACCAGCGGCAGGCCGGAGAGGCCACGCACGTTCGACAGAACGTGGCGCACCGCGCGGCTGCCGTCGATGTGGAAGTCGGGGTAGCGCGCCAACAATTCCTCGAACGCGATGCGCATCTCGAGACGCGCGAGGTGCGCGCCGAGGCACACGTGGATGCCGTAGCCGAAGCTCATGTGGCGCGACAGATCGCGACGGATATCGAACAGTTCGGGGTTCTCGTACTCGCGCTCGTCGTGATTGGCCGAAGCGGTGAGCAACATGGTCTTCGATCCGGCGGGAATCGTGACGCCATGCATCGTGACATCGCGCGTGGTGGTGCGACCCTGCAGATGTGAGGGCGGGTCCCACCGCAACACTTCTTCGACCGCGTTCTTCATCAGCGAGTAGTCGGCGGTGAGTTCACGGCGCTGATCGGGATACCAGGCCAATGCGATGACGCCGTTCGGTATGACCTTGCCGACTGTCTCGTGGCCGGCGATAGCCAGCTCCTGGAAGCGCACCGCGACTTCGATGTCGGACAAGTGCGTCTCGTTGCCCTCGTCATCGACCACAGGGGTCTCGGCCATGATCGTGATGATGTCGTCGCGCGGGTTCGCGCGGCGGTCCTGCACCAAGTTGAGGAACAACTCGACCAGTGTGGCGGTACCGCTGTCGTAGGTGTCTTGGACTTGACGTTCCTCGACTTCCTCGCGACCGAGTGCCATGTCGCTCAACCGATGCACCTCGTCGCGCAACTCGACGGGGATGCCGATGAGCTCGCTGATCACGTCAAGGGGCAACAGCACGGCGAAGTCGTTGACGATGTCGAACTCGTCGGCATCGCGGTGGCGATCGAGCAACTCTCCGGCCCGCTCGCGGATGAACGGCTCGAGATCGGCGATGCGTCGAGGTGTGAACACGCGGGCGACGATCTTTCGGTGCCATGTGTGCACCGGCGGATCCTTGACGATCAGCAGCGGCGCGTCCTTCTCGTAGCCCTCGATGGTGACGCCACCAGCGCTCGAGAAGCTGTCGGGGTCGAGGTGCGCAGCTGACACGTCGGCATAGCGCGAGAGCGCCCAGAAGTCGAGCTTCTCGTTGTGCACGACAGGGGCATCATCACGCAGCGCCCGGTAGATCGGATAGGGGTTGTGCGCGTACTCAAACGAGTACGGATTGAACTCGACCACGGATGGAACCCCCATATCGCGTCTCGGTGCGCGCACCCCGTGAGACCCGCCCGACGCGATTTGATACTGTATCAACTCGTGCCCGACCACTATGGTTTCACCACCCTTGCCACCACACTGACTGACCGCATCCTGCGCGTCGAGTTCAATCGCCCCGAGCGCCTCAATGCGCTCAACATGGTCATGCACGAAGAGCTGCGCGACCTGTTCGGCAACATCGAACGTGACACCGAGGTCGACATCGTGGTGCTCACGGGCGCGGGCAAGGCGTTCTGCGTCGGTGCCGATTTCGACCAGATGGAGACGAACCTCCAAGACGGCTATCCCGACGGCCACCCCGGCCTGCTCGGCGATGCCGCAACGATGGCCCGTAACATCTTGGCCATCCGCCAACCGATGATCGCGGCGATCAACGGCGACGCCATTGGTCTCGGCGCGACGCTCGCGCTGTTCTGCGATGTCACCTACATGGCGCGAGGTGCCCGCATCGGCGACCCGCACGTGCGTGCGGCGATCGTGGCCGGTGACGGTGGCCCCGTGCTGTGGCCGATGCTCGTCGGCCTCAACCGCGCCAAGGAATATCTGATGACCGGCGACCTCTTGAGCGCAGACGAGGCCGACCGCATCGGGTTGGTGAACCATGTCGTCGAACTCGATGAGCTCGACGAGGCCGTGATGAAGATGGCGCGCAAACTCGCGGCGGGTCCGCAGATAGCGATCCGCTTCAACAAGCGCCTCGTCAACAAGGAACTCGAGGACAAGGTCAGTCGGCTGTACGACCTTTCGCTGGCACTCGAAGCCATCACGTTCGAGACAGCCGATCACAAGGAGGCCGTGCGCGCGTTCCTCGACAAGCGCAAGCCGGTGTTCGGCCGGGCACGCGACGCCCAGTAGCGCGAGGGCAGTCCGATCCCCCCCATCGAACGATCGACTGGCACGAAACGCCGCGTCAAGAGCCAGGTGTCCGCGCTCTGGGATCGCCCGAGCAGCGGCCAACGCGCCGCGCTGTACATCCGCTCGCTGATCTTCGAGGGCACGTTGCGATCGGGCGACCGGATCTCACAGGACGACATCGGCGACGCACTCGGTTTCAGCCGCTTGCCTGTCCGCGAGGCGATCATCGCTCTCGAACACGAGGGCTTGGTCACCAGCGAACCGCATCGCGGCGTGTTCATCAACCCAATCGCTGCCGACACATTCCGCGACCAGTACGAGTTGTTCGGCTCCACGCTCGGTATCGCCATACGCCTCGCCGCCACGCGCAGTGGGCCTGCGTTCGTCGACCAACTCGACGCGATCAACGACGATTTGCAAGCGGCCGCCGACGCCGACGAGTTCGACGCCGCGAACGACGCGTTCAACAGCCTCATCGTCGAGGGCGCCTGTTCGCCACGCCTTCGCGCGGTGCTCCGTGTGCTGTCGGGCATTGTTCCGGGCAACTACTTCGAAGAAGTCCCGGGTGGCATCGCGATCCAAACAATCGGCGCGGCTGCGGTGGTTGACGCGCTGCGCGAGGGCGACAATGACGCGGCATCCGCAGCCTGCTTGCACACGATGCGGGCACAAGCCGAGGCAGTGGTCGCTTTGTTGAGTAGCCGCGGCTTCTTCGAACGCCAGCTTCCGGCCACCGCTGAGCCGGCCAACACCGAAAGAGTCGAACGACGATGAACGACAAGGTCTACATCCACGAATACATCGACATCATCGGGCCCAACCGCGCGAACTACATGCACCACATGACGGCCAACTTCTCGCCGGCAGCGCAGCGTGATCGCCACCAGCTTTGCTACGGCGTGTGGGGAACCGTCGGCACCACGCGCCGTTGGCCCGAGGTGGTCAACATGTGGGAAGAGGACGGCTTCGACGGCATGGCCACGTCGTTCCGCCACGAGTTCAACCACAAGACATTGCAAGATCCCTTTCTTGCGCAATGGTGGGCACGCGCCGCACAGTTCAGGCGTAGCGGCGAAGACCGTCTGATGATCCCCGCTCCGTGGACCCGAACCATCGACGAGTTGTGCACCGGCGGCATCACCGGTGAGACATATGCACACGAGATGGTGCAAGTGCGCCCCGGAACCGCGTGGGACTTCATCGACCAGGTGCGCGACCATGCGGTCACGGCATACGAAAAGTACGGCTGGGTGTTGGCCGGTGCCTTCGTGACGGCGATGAAAAACGACAGCGAAGCGCTCTTGCTCTGGGCGATCCCCACGTGGGAGCACTGGGCCGAGTTCGAGAAGGCCCAGCGCACCGACCCCGTAATCCGCGCCTGGCGTACGCGCGCGATGAACTTCGCGATCGACTGGCACCGCGTGCTGCTCGTCGACTCGCCCCTGTGTCCCTTCCGCACCGGTCGCCAACCCACCGAATCCGACCAGGCGAGCTACACGCTCCCACCCGAGTGATCCCGCTGACACAGTGAGGCCGACATGACCACGAACCGCCGCCCGTCCGAGCTACCGGCAGACACCAGCGCGCCGCCGATCCCCTGGATCGTGAGCCTCGATGACCATGTCGTCGAGCCCGCCAATCTGTGGTCGAGTCGCTTGCCGGCGAAGTACCGCGACATCGGACCTCATGTCGAATATCACCCCGCAGGTACGCCCATCCTCGACGGCGGCAACTACATCGAAGCGCCCGGAGTAGAGGGCAAGCCGATCGCATGGTGGATGTACGAAGATCACCAGTACTCGTTGAAGCGGCTGATCGCGGCCGCCGGCTACGCACCTGACGAAATCCACATCGGCGGTGTCACGTTCGACGAGATGCGTCCCGGGTGCTGGCAGACCGCCCCGCGCCTCGACGACATGACGATGAACCACGTGCAAGCGTCGCTGTGCTTTCCGAACTACCCGCGGTTTTGCGGCCAACGCTTCCTGTACGGCAAAGACAAAGACCTCGCGCTCTTGTCGGTAATGGCCTACAACGATTGGCAGGTCGACGAATGGTGCGCAGGTACGAACGGTCGTCTCATCCCGCTCTGTCTGATCCCGCTGTGGGATATCAGCCTTGCGGTAGCGGAGGTGCACCGCAACGCAGCACGTGGTGTGCGCGCCGTCGCGTTTTCCGAGGTTCCCGCGTGGCTCGGCCTGCCGAGCATCCACTCGCGCTATTGGGACCCGTTCTTCGCCGCATGCGAGGAGACCAACACGGTCGTGTCGATGCACATCGGGTCGGGCACGAAGACTGCCATCACATCGAGCGACGCTCCTGAGGCGGTGCAGTCCACCACGATCTTCACCAACACGGTCGTGTCACTCGTCGACTTCTTGTTCTCGGGAGTGCTCGCCCGCTACCCGAATCTCAAGCTGCTCTACTCGGAAGGCCAAATCGGCTGGGTGCCTTATGTCATCGAGCGCGTCGACGACATCTGGGAGACGCATCGCGGCTGGGCCCACACGAAGGACAACACGCCCGAGCCGCCGTCGCACTATTACTACCGGCAAGTCACGAGCTGCTTTTTCAAAGATCACACGGGTGTGGAGATGCTCGACCGTGTCGGGCTCGACAACATCACCTTCGAGACCGACTATCCCCATCAGGACGGCACATGGCCACACACGCGCGAAGTCGCCGAGAAGCATTTCGGTCACCTCCCTGCTGACGTGATTCACCGCATCGTGCGTGGCAACGCCATTCGCCTCTTCGACCTCGACCTTCATGAGCCTGACCCTCATGCCGAGACGCTGTAGCCCGTGGACACCGCAGAGCAGTTGGTGCAACAGTTCGACCGCATGGTCCGCCGCGACGGCGGGTCCTTGGCGCTGTTGGGTGTCGACGGCCCGGTGATCCGGGTCGGATATCGCCTCGGCGTCGACCCGACCTGCGACGACGGCGCCTGCGTGATGCCGCATCTCGAACTTGAACAGCTGATGGCCGAGACGCTCGCGCGACGCGACGCCACCTTGCGCGTCGTCGTGGTCGTTCTACCCGACACGCGTTCTCACGAGATGTAGCCCGGCCACTGGATACGCTGCCGCCTTCGGGGGTCGCCGACGCGGGGTCGGCGGCGGAGGGGGCCACATGAAAGCCGTTCAAGCAGTTCGATTCGGCAGTCCGGACGAGGTGATCGAGGTTCGCGACATCGCCGTGCCCGATGTGGGGCCGGGCGAGGTGCGCGTCGCGGTCGGTGCCGCGTCGGTCAACTTCGGCGACATTGCGCGCACGCGCGGCGGTGTCGCAACGGTGCAGCTCGAGCCGCCGTTCACGCTCGGCATGGACGTGTGTGGCGTCGTCGAGGCCGCGGGCGAGGGCGCCGAGCATCTTCTCGGTCGCCGCGTCGTTGCCATGTGCAAGATGTCGTTCGGCGGTATGGCCGAGCAAGCCATCTGTCAGATGAACGGTGTGTTCGACGCACCGGCCGAGCTCGACGACGCCGAAGCTGCCGCCTTCCTGCTGCCGTTCCACACGAGCTGGATGGGCGTGCATCATCGAGCCAAGCTGCAGGCCGGGGAGACACTGATGGTCATCGGCGGCGCTACCGGCGTGGGCACCGCGGCCATCCAACTTGGCGTTGCGGCGGGCGCCGATGTGATCGCCGTCGCGGGTGGCCCCGAGAAGGGCAAGTACTGCACCGACCTCGGCGCGTCGGTCGCCATCGACTATCTCACCGACGATCTCTTCGATGTCGTGATGGAGCACACCGACGGTCGCGGTGCCGAGGTGGTGTTCGACCTCGTAGGTGGCGATCGCACCGAAACGGTGTGGACCTGCGTGGCACGCGAAGGCCGCTACCTGCCGGTCGGGTTCAATGACGATGCGGGAGGCGGATTCGGCGGCAAGTCGATGCGCAAAGTGTCGATCGGCAACTTCTCCGTTCTCGGCGTGATGCTTTCCTACAATCACGCGGCTGGCCCGATGCGGAAGTTCGGCATGAACCCATTCCCACCCGAGCTCGGTCCCGTGGTGCACGGAGCGCTGTGCGAACTCATCACGCAGGGCAAGATCCGCCCGGCCATCGGGCGTCGCATCACGATGGACCAAGTAGCGGCCACCCTGATAGATCACGAACAGCGACGCACCCAAGGTCGCACGGTCGTGCAGATCGCGGCAGTGTGACGTCCATGGCTTTCCAACTGAACCCCGAGACGTTCATCCAAGCTGCGATCGACCACACCGGCCTTGATGATTTCGGCGGCAGCTCGTTTCGCGAAGGACTCGATCTGTACTGCGAGTCCGTGATCGGCGATGCCCAGCTGAACGCGATCGGCAAGGCCGCCGTGCCCGGCAGCATCGTCGGTGCGCTATCCAATCGCTTGCGCGTCATTGACTACGCGAAGACCCATCCCGAGGTTGCCGCGGAGCGCATCGAGCAACCGTGGATCGTCATCGGCATCTTTCGTGCCGGCACGACGTTCATGAGCTATCTGCTCGAAAAGGACGACCATTCGCGACCGCTACTTCAGTGGGAGGCAAGCAACAGCACACCGCCTTCGACGGGCGATCATCGCAACGATGCTCGCGTCGAAGCGATCCGAGCGGGCCGCGACGCGCTCGATGCCATCAACCCTCGCATCAAGGTCGTGCAGAGCGAGGAACCCGATGGTCCCACCGAGTGCATCTCGGTGCTGAACCAAGATTTCAAGAGCCTCACGTGGGAGGCCATCACCAACGTGCCGGCGTACGGGCAATGGCTGCGCAGCGTCGATCATCGCTCCGCGTACGACTACTACCACGTGGCGCTTCAGGTGTTGCAGAGCGGCGGCGTGCGTGGACGCTGGTCGCTGAAAAGCCCGCATCACGCCATGCGCCTCGACGCGTTGCACGCGGTGTTCCCCGACGCGCGGCTCGTGGTCATGCATCGCGACCCAGTGGTGTTGTGCGCGTCGGTATGCAGCCTCATCACCACGCTCACCCAGACGTTCAGCGACGCCGACCACAGCGCATACATCGCACGTCATTGGACTCAGATGCTCGAGGATTCCATCGTCGGCATCGACGCCTTCCGCGCGGCGCATCCCCAGGTCAAGATCCACGACGTGCACTACTCCGACCTGGTGACCGATCCGTTGGCCGCCATGCGTGGCGTCTATGCAGCGTTCCATGACGAGCTCGACGGGCAGGCGCTCGCGGCGATGACCGCACACGTCGAGTCGCGCCCCAAAGGTAGGTTCGGAAAGCACAGCTACAACCTGGCCGAGTTCGGTCTCGATGGCGCCGCTCTCACCGAGCGGTTCGCCGGCTACGTCGAACGTTACGACGTGCGCACGGAATCAGTTTTCTGACCGCGTTGGCAAGGTCCTGACGTGCTCATCAGCTGCAACTACCACGCGACCGATCAATCGATGTCACCGATCGATTTGGCTGTTGAGGCCGAGGCGCGCGGCTTTCACGGCCTCTATCTGCCCGAGCACACACACATCCCCGCCAGCCGCGAGACACCGGCGCCCACCGGCGACGCTGAGCTCGCCGAGATGTATTGGCGTACGTTCGACCCGTTCGTGATGCTGGCCGCGGTGGCGCAGGCAACGACCAAGCTCGTCATCGGCACCAGCGTGGCGCTGCCGGCGCAGCACGATCCCGTGACGCTCGCGAAACAAGTCGCGACGCTCGACGTGATATCGGCCGGCCGACTCGTGCTCGGCGTCGGGTTCGGCTGGAACCGCGAGGAGATGCAAACCCATGGTGTCGCGTTTGCGACACGGCGCGAGCAAGTCGGCGAGGCAATCGCCTGCATGCGTTCGCTGTGGAACAACCACGAAGCGAGCTTTCGCGGTCGGTTCTACGAACTCGCGCCGAGCTGGGCATACCCGAAGCCGGTGCAGCCCGGCGGACCGCCCGTGATGCTCGGCGGCGGGGCGGGCCCCAAGCTGTTCGCGGCAATTGTTGCGTGGGGCGATGGATGGATGCCGATCGGCGCGGGCGGTCTCGCGCGCTCACTACCCGTGTTGCGCGATGCAATGCACGCCGAGGGACGCGACCCATCCGTGCTGCGTATCGCGCCGATGGCCGTGGAGCCGACGCGCGAGAAGCTCGACTATTTCGCGTCGGTCGGCATCACCGAAGTCGGCCTGCGGCTACCGACCGCCGGCCGCGACGACGTGCTGCGCGCGCTGGACACGTACGTCGCGTTCCTGCCCGCGTAGACACGCCACTGTCAGGCGCTGTTGGCATGATTACTCGCCGGGCGATGATCGCGGCTGCCCGGAGCGGTTCCGCGCAACACCGCGACGGTGTCGGCGTACATCAGCGTCTTTATGTCGCCAACCGCCGCGCGCTCGGCAGTCGCGTGCTGCTCCGCCCAAGCAACGGCGCGCACGAGTACGAGTTCGGCGTCGACCACCTCGTCAGCGAACCCAAGCGCGAGCGCCTCTGCCCCCGGCACACGCTTTGCGATGGGCAACAGTTCGCGGAACGCACGCAGCGGCAACGTCGCTCGGAGGATCTCGAGGAGCGGATGCGCGATACCAACACCCATCGTGGCCTCGGGCATGCAGAACCACCCTCGATCGTTGCGCACGACACGCCGGTCGTGGCACAGCCCGAGCAACGCGCCGGCGCCGAACCAGTGCCCATTGACCGCAGCCACCGTCGGCATCGCAAACGTGAGGAAGCGGGCCATCATGGTGTACACGGCCTCGAGGTTGCGGCTGCTGCGATCGGGATCGCCCTCGGCCTCGCCCCCCATCATCCATTCCAGCGCAAGGCCGTTCGAGAAGAACTTGCCTTCGCCTGTGGTGACCAAGGCGCATCGTCCGCGCTCGGCCTCGACCTCGTCGAGTGCCGCGTCGATCGCGGCGACCGTGTCGGGGTCGAACCGGTTCTCGTTGTCGCACAACGTGAGCACCTGGACGTCGCCGTGCTTCTCCAGCCGACAAGTTGCCATTCGTCGCCCCCACCTTTCGCCGAGCTCGCTACGTCCGTTCACGCCGGTCGGCGCGCCACCACCACGTGATCGATTGCGTCGACGACGCTTGACGTGGCCTCATCGCCGACGCTAGGCGCTCCGTGGCCGGGTTCGAGCGTGATCGAGCGGTAGACCAACTCGGCGCGCACGACCTCAAGGCCCGCTGCCGCGAACAGCTCGGCCTGTTCATCAGGCGTGGTGAGTAGGTCAGGGTCTTGCGGCCCTCCGTGACCGTGTTCGATGTTGTCGCGATCATGACCGACCACTACCAGCGCTCCGCCCGCGGCGACCGCTGAGGCACAGCGACGCAGAAACGGCTCACGCTCGATACGCGGCCAATGCAGGTACACGTGCGCAACCAGATCCCACGCGCCATCGTCCAACGTCCAGCTCGCAAGATCTGTCACGACCCAATCGACCTCCAAACCAAGAGACGAAGCGCCTTCACGTCCCCGCGCGACACCTTCGGACGAGAAGTCGACACCGGTCACCGACCAACCATGCTGCGCCAACCACACCGCATTGCGGCCCTCACCACACGCCAAATCGAGCGCGCGCGCCGGCGCCATTGCGAGCGATGTGACCGCGTCAGCGAAGAACCGATTCGGCTCGCTGCTCCATACCTGGCCCTTGGCGTAGCGCTCATTCCAACCGGCAGCATCCATCCGCCGATCGTAGGTCGCGCCGGTAGCGTTGGTGGCCTATGGCCGACGACACCCCCCGCTATCGCTACACCGCCGCGCTGGCTCAGGACATCGAGTTGCGCTGGCAGGACCGCTGGGACGCCGAGGGCACCTTCGAGGCGCCAAACCCTGCGGGCCCGCTTGCCGACACCGCGCGGCTGGGCGATCGCCCGAAGCTGTTCGTCCTCGACATGTTTCCGTATCCCTCCGGTTCAGGGCTCCACGTCGGCCACCCGCTTGGCTACATCGGCACCGACGTCTATGCCCGTTGCAAGCGCATGCAGGGCTTCAACGTGTTGTACTCGATGGGCTTCGACGCGTTCGGGTTGCCAGCCGAACAGCACGCGATGCAAACGGGCCAGCATCCGGCGATCAACACCAACGAAAACGTCGCGAACATGCGGCGCCAACTTCGGCGTCTCGGGTTGTCGCACGACAAGCGCCGCAGCATTTCCACTACTGACCCCGACTACTACCGGTGGACACAGTGGATCTTCTTGCAGATCTACAACTCGTGGTACGACCGCGACCGCCAAAAGGCGCGCCCGATCGCGGAACTTGTCGACGAGTACGCGAATGGCACACGCAACACGCCCGACCAACGCGCATGGGCAGCGCTCGACTCGGCCGAGCAGCGAGCATTGATCGACGGGCGCCGTCTCGCGTACGTCGCGGAAGCGCCGGTCAACTGGTGCCCCGGGCTCGGCACCGTGGTGGCCAACGAAGAGGTCACCGCCGACGGACGTAGCGATCGTGGCAACTTCCCGGTGTTCAAGCGAAACATGCGCCAGTGGATGATGCGCATCACCGAATACACCGATCGTCTGCTCGACGACCTCGACCTGCTCGATTGGTCCGACGCGATCAAGACCATGCAACGCAACTGGATCGGCCGCAGCGAAGGCGCAATCGTTCGCTTCGCGAGCGCAGCGGGTGCGATCGAAGTGTTCACGACGCGTCCCGACACCCTGTTTGGCGCATCGTTCATGGTGCTCGCGCCCGAGCATCCCATGATCGACGCGCTTGTCGCGCAGGCATGGCCGGCCGGCACCGATACGCGCTGGACGAATGCCATAACGACGCCCGCCGAGGCGGTGGCCTCCTACCGCGCGGCCACCAACGCAAAGTCCGACATCGCGCGTCAGGTCGACGATCGCGAGAAGACCGGTGTGTTCACCGGATCGTTCGCGACCAACCCGGTCAACGGCGAACCGATCCCGGTGTTCATCGCCGACTACGTACTCATGGGTTATGGCACCGGTGCGATCATGGCCGTGCCGTGCGGCGACGAACGAGACTTTGCGTTCGCGCGTCGATTCGGCCTGCCGATCCCGGCCATTCAAGAGCCGCCCACCAGTTGGTTCGCCGCTCATGACATCGCGCCCGCCCTCGACACGACCACCTGGCCCAGCGCGTTCGTCGGAGACGCTCCCTATGTCAACAGCGCGAACGATTCCATCTCGCTCGATGGCGACCGATCGATCGCCGACGCGAAGCAACTCGTCAACGCGTGGCTCGAGGCGCATCGCGCAGGGAGCGGCACGATCAACTACAAGCTTCGCGACTGGCTGTTCTCGCGCCAGCGGTACTGGGGCGAACCGTTCCCGGTCGTTTACGACGAGAACGGTGACGCGCACGCGCTGCCCGAAGCGATGCTGCCGGTCACGCTGCCCGATACCGATCAGTTTTCGCCGCGGACATTCGATCCCGACGACGCGAACACCGATCCCGAATCGCCGCTCGACCGTCTGACCGAGTGGAAGTTCGTCACGATCGACCTTGGCGACGGCCCGCAGCAATACCGGCGCGACACCAACGTCATGCCGCAATGGGCAGGCTCGTGTTGGTATGAGCTGCGTTACCTCGATCCAACGAACGCGCAGATGTTCGTCGATCCCGAGGTTGAGCGCTATTGGATGGGCCCGAGCACCGAGGACGACTGTGGCGGCGTCGACCTGTACGTCGGTGGTGTCGAGCACGCGGTACTGCACCTGTTGTATGCGCGGTTCTGGCACAAGGTGCTGTTCGACCTCGGCCACGTGTCGAGTCGTGAGCCGTATCGACGCCTGTTCAACCAGGGCTACATCCTTGCGGCCGCTTTCAAGGACGAGCGCGAGATCTACGTCGACGCGTTGTCGGTACAAGAGCGCGACGGCCACTTCTTCCTCGACGACAAGCCCGTCACGCGCGAGTGGGGAAAGATGGGCAAGTCGTTGAAGAACGCTGTCTCCCCCGACGAGATGTACGACGCGTACGGCGCCGACACGTTGCGGCTCTACGAGATGCAAATGGGCCCGCTCGATGCGTCACGCCCTTGGGAGACGCGCGACGTCGTGGGCATGTACCGCTTTCTGCAACGGGTGTGGCGCAACTTCACCGACGAGGACACCGGCGCCACCCGAGTCATCGACGCCGACGCGTCGACCGACACGATCCGCCTGTTGCACAAGACGATCGAGGGCGTGCGTATCGACATGGACGCGCTGCGGTTCAACACGGCCATCGCCAAGCTCATCGAACTCAACAAGCACCTGACTGGCGTCGCCTCACAGCTCGGTGGAACACCTCGGTCGATCGCCGAGCCGTTCGTGTTGCTGTTGGCTCCCCTGGCACCGCACGTTGGCGAGGAGCTCTGGGCGGCGCTGGGTCACGCCACGTCGCTCGCCAACGAGCCGTTTCCGCGAGCCGACCCACTGTTGCTTGTCGAGGACAACGTCGAGATACCCGTGTCGGTCAACGGCAGAGTCCGCGCCCGCATCACCGTTGCCACTGGCTCGCACGACGACGTGATGCGAGCGATCGCGCTCGCCGAGCCGAACGTGGTCGCGCATCTCGACGGTCGGATGCCGAAGAAGATCATCGTCGTCGCTGGCCGCATGGTCAACATCGTCTGCTGAACATCGTTGGCCACAGCTGTTCTACGCCGCGGCGAAAGGCACGCGTGGGCAGTCGCTCCAGAGGCGCTCAAGCTTGTAGAACGCACGTTGCTCAGCGAGAAACACGTGTACGACGAAGCCGCCGTAGTCGAGCAGCACCCATTCGAGCGAGTCGAGCCCCTCGACACGCACCGGACGCGTGCCGCACGTTGCGGCGACATGTTCCTCGATCTCGTCGACGATGGCCTTGACCTGCCGCGCGTTCTCGCCGCTGGTGATGACGAAGTAGTCGGTGACCGCGAGCACCGGCCCTACATCAATGAGCAACGTGTCCGTACCGAGTTTGCCGTCTGCGGCGCGGGCGGCGGTCTGCGCTCGTTGCAGCAGGTCATACGTTTCGGATTCGTTGCTCAGTGGGTGCTCCTCGATGCCGGTCACGCGATTGCGGTCACCTACCGCGTGAAGTCCGCGCCGATCGTAACGGTGGCTTCGATCGACGAGCCGGGCCGATCCAGGAATTGCGGTGTCGGTAGGTGGCTCGCGTGAGCGAACGCCTCAACCCGATCCTTGTTGGCGGCGTCGTAGTACACGACCGACGACATGGTGACGCCGAATTGCGGTGCGTTGCCAAGCAGGATCACTTGGCCGCCCGCGTCGACAATCCTGCGGCTCACCGCGTCGTTCAAGCTCAGATCACCGACACCGTTGCGCAGCTCGACCGCCACGCGAGCGCCGGGCTCATACGCCTGCGGCGATGGAATCATCTCGCGCGTCTTCGCCAGGATGGCGGCCTTGTCGGCGACGAACAGAGAGACACCCTTGTACGTCTGTTCGGTGAAGCTCGCTTGCTGATAGCTCACGTTGCCCTTCGCGAGACTGCGCAGGAAATGGGTAAGCCCGGTATCGAAGTTCAGCAGGAGCTGTGAGGTGTCGCCTGCGGCATGCAGCACGTCGACCCAGGCGGTCCAGAACGCTTGTTGGCGAGCGGTGCGATTGACGGAGGCCTCTCCTGGACCGAGCACATCGGTCGCAGCCCGCACTTGCTCGGTGGTCGTCACGGCCACTGGACCGCTTTTGAGCAACGTGACGGTGACACCGTTCTGCACGGCGCGGACCGCGTCGCGCAACGTGTACCGCAGCGGTGCGACCGGCTGAATCAATTTCGCCAGCGCATCGGCACCGAGGTTGATCGAACCGTCGATGTCCGCCTCGATCATGTGACTCAACGCTCGCCGCACCGCGGTCGCCCCGTCGTTGCCGGCGCTGGCGTAAATGCCGGCGAGCATCGCCGAGTCGCCGGTTGCGAGTGTGATGATGACGTCACTCGGGAAGAACAGCATCGTGCCACCGCCGCCATCGGTCGACGCGAGGCTCATGAGGGTGACGCCGACGAGCTCGTTCTTGTCATTGGTTTGGACAATGAGGAACGTCGGTGTCGGGATGACCTGGGCCGAGAACCCGGGCGCGGCCGGATCGGTCACATTGCGGGCGATGGCTCCATCGCGACTGTTGAGCACCAGATCCTTGGCATGAATGCCAAGAAGCACGGTGCTCACTGCCAATCCCGCCAGCGCCACCGGTGCCAGCCAGCGAAAGATGAAATGCGCGTGCGGTGCAACCGCACGCTGGCGCGAGGCGAAGAAGCGGATCGGGTTCATGCGGCCACCTCGCGATACAACCCGCGCTCGCGGATGATCGCCGCAACATCCGGCGGGACAAGACCCTCAATAGGCGCTCCGGAGAGGACGCGCGCCCGCAAGCCGGTGCTCGACACGTCGAGCAGTGGCACATCGACGAGCTCGTATGGCCACCCCATGGGAGGGCGATCCCCAACCGATCCCAACCGCTCGTAGATCACCAAGCGAGCGAGCCGCCGTACCTCATCGGCGCGGTGCCATGTGGCAAGGCCGGCAGCAACATCGCTGCCCACGATCAGCCAGTGCTCATCGTCGGGTCGCGCGGCCCGGAGCGCCTCGAGCGTGTCGATCGAATAGGTGTCGCCGCCACGTTCGAGCTCGATGGTGCTCACGTCGATGTGGTCGAGTCCCGCGAAGGCCGCCTGGGTCATGCTGAGGCGATCCTCGGGAGAGCTCACGTCGCGAACCCCGCGCTTCTGCCAGGGGATGTTGGCGGGCACGACAAGCACGCGAGACAACGAAAGGGCATGGCGACTATTGACAGCCGCCACAACATGGCCAACATGGGGTGGATCAAATGTTCCACCCAAAATGCCGATCCGTTCACCGCTTCCGCGCACCGGCCGAAGTTTGTCACACGGGGACACCCAAGCCGGAGCACCCTTGCGCCCGGCCGTGTTCTCGTAGCGCGCAACCAGACGAAATACACCCCACTAGTCCTAAAGACCCATGCCGAAATGCCGATACGTGACCGAAGTCATACGATAACGAGGCAAGGATTGACCCGGTGATGGTGTTGAATCCACCAGTTACCCCCCATGTGCCACCTCACCCCCTTCGAGTGGCCACCGGTTCGGGCTCCAGCCGCGTACCGGACGTGTCGAAATAGGAAATCATGAGCGACTCCGTCGGACAGTACCTGAACGAGATCGGTCTCGTTCCTCTGCTCACCGCAGAGGAAGAGCGCCAGCTCTCCCAGATCATCGAAAAGGGCCAGAAGGCCCGCGCCAAGAAGGCCGCAGGCGAGAGCGGCCGCGAATTCGATCGCGCCATCACCGATGCCGCGATGGCCAAGGACCGTTTCATTCGCGCCAACCTGCGCCTTGTTGTCAGCGTTGCGCGCCGCTACCCCCTGCCCCCGGGCATGGAGCTTCTCGACCTCATCCAAGAAGGCAACCTTGGGCTTGAGCACGCCGTCGACAAGTTCGATTGGCGCAAGGGTTTCAAGTTCTCGACCTACGCCACCTTCTGGATTCGCCAGGCGATCGGTCGCGCCCTCGACCAAAAGGCCAGCCTGGTTCGTCTTCCCGGCGATCGCTCCGCGAGCCTGCGTGCCGCGCTTCGCCAG
>JAYUFA010000491.1:0-9550 GCA_043738925.1 Actinomycetota bacterium | reverse complement strand
CTACCAGCGCAAGAGTGATCTCATCGTCGACGACATTGATCTCGAATCAGAGCTCGTCGAAGCCGACGCGCCGGGCCACTGGGCACAATGAGCCGCCGAGCGCATATCGCGCTGACGACGGCCGCCGTGGTCGCGTGCTCGCTCGTTGCTGCGTGCACGAGTTCTGGCACGCGCCCGGAGCCCGAGCCGACCACCCGGGTGGTGGCCCCGTCGGTGCCGGCGGTATCTGAAGCCGGCTCGGCATATGAATGGCGGCGCCTTCCGCTCGGCGCCGGCGGTCTCGTCACCGGCCTGGTGATCCACGCGGGGAGCGCGGCCATGTACGCGCGCACCGATGTCGGCGGGGCCTACCGCTATGAGGCCGCAACCGGCACGTGGCAGCAGATGTTGCTCGCCGGTTCGGTGCCCGACATCGATCCGACGTTGGGTGACTACTCCGTCGAATCGATCGCCGTGAGCCCGGCTGACCCGAACGTGGTCCTGCTGTCGGTGGGAGGCGATGACAACCCCGGCCAAGACGAAGCACTGCCGACGACCGGTCGAGTGTTGCGGTCCGCCGACGGCGGACATACGTGGAGCGCCTCGACGAACCACTTCTTCATTTCGGGCAACGAGGATCATCGGCGGCGCTCCGAACGACTCGCGATCGATCCGCTGCATCCGCAGCGCGTGCTGCTCGGTACCCGACGCCAAGGCCTCTGGGAGAGCGCTGACGGCGGCGCGTCGTTCCATCAGATCAACGCCGCCCTTGTCCCGGTCGGCCTCGTCAGCAAACCGGACGGTGATCGCGCCGGCGTCACGTTTGCAACTTTCGATCCCGCGGCGCGCGGGCGCGTGTTCGTGGGTGTTGGCGGGGTGGGCGTGCTGCGCAGCGACGATGACGGAGCGTCGTGGCGAACGATCGTCGGCGTGCTCGACGCGACCCAGGTGCCGTTCGAAGGGACGGTGACCGCAGGGCGATTGCTTGTTGCGACTACCACGGTCGTCGGAGATGACCCCGGTGACATCGGCGTGTACGACTCCACGAGTGGCACGTTCACCCACCTCGTCCCCGATGGTCGATCGTCGGACTGGTCCGGTGCGGTCGATCCGAGCAACCCGAAGCACATCGTGATCGCGGACGAAGCCGTACGCAGCGGGCATCTCTGGCGTTCGGTCGACGGCGGGGTCACCTGGGGACAGCTTGACGTCGCGATCGATGCCGCCGGCATCCCCTGGCTGGATCAGACCGATCTCGCGAACTACATGAGCATCGGGCGGTTGGTGTTCGACCCGAACGTGCACGGCCGATTGTGGTTTGCCGAGGGCATGGGCGTTTGGCGCACCGACGACTTCGTGGACACGTCCGCCAAACCGTCGCGGATGACGTGGCACCTCGACAGCCGGGGCATCGAGGAGCTGGTGATCGCCGACGTGGCGGCACCTGCGGGCGCCGGGCCGATCACCGTGGCGGCCGATCGTCAAGGATTCCAATCGACGTCGTTGGCCGTTTATCCCTCGAAACCGCTCGTCGACGCGAAGTTCGGCGGTGGCACCGACCTCGACTTCAGCGGTCGCCATCCCAATGCACTCGTGTGGATCGGCGCTGAGTACAACGTGTACTTCGACAAGAGCCGCGTCGCGCGCGGTGCGATCTCGCTCGACAGCGGCGCGACCTGGAAGGAGCTGCCGAACCTCACGAAGAACATGTTCGGTGGCAACGTGGCGGTGTCGGCGACGGACCCGGCGAACATCGTGTGGTTGCCGACCTACTTCCTCAGCCCGTTCGAGTATCTCCAGCAGGGCAAGGGGCTGTACGTCACCACGAACGGCGGTGGCTCCTGGAAGAACGAGACCGTCGACGGCAAGAACAACTTCCACCGGTTCCTCTGGTGGCTCGGCCGCGAGGCGCTCGCGTCGGACAAGGTCGAAGGAGGCGTCTTTTACCTCCAGAACGACACGAAGGAGTTCTACGTGAGCACCGACGGAGGCGTGTCGTGGAAGAAGGCCGCGAACGCCGCTCCGTGTCTGGAGGCGAACGGATGCCACGTGCTCGGCCAGATCGTCGCCGCACCGCACAAGGCCGGCGAAGTTTGGTCGTCGGTCGGCGACGAAGGGCTGTATCGCAGTCGTGACCGTGGGGCCACGCCGTGGCAAAAGATCCCCGGGGTGGACGCGGTGCGCTCGTTCGGGTTCGGCGCCCCACTCGCTGCCGGCGGGCCGGACGTCGTCTACCTCTACGGTCGGGCGAACGGCGACGCGAAGCTCGGCGTGTGGCGTTCGACCGACGACGGGCGCACCTGGCAACTCCTCGGCCGAACGCCGCTCGATCTGTATGCGAAGGTCACGACGGTCAACGGCGACGCGTCGATTCCCGGTCGCGTGTACGTCGGCTTCGGCGGCAATGGCGTCGTGTACGGAGACCCCGTGCCGACCCACTGAGGACCCGACGCAAGGGGTGTGGGGCTTATCTCGGACGTCTTTCGGGCGATGTAGAGAGGTATGAAGAGCGTGCGCAGGGCGACTCGTGCGCGCCTGCATGTCGAACCGAATCGGCTGGGCGTCATTGCGACGCACTATCCCCAACTCGCGCAGACCTTCGTGGCCAACGAGATCGCGGAGCTTCGCTCGCTCGGGTTCGACGTGGTTCCCTTCTCGCTCAACGCGCCCGCCGCATCTGATGTCGGCGACGCCGCCGGTGCACTCGAACGTGATCGCACGGTGTACATAAAGCAGGCCGGGGTCATGGCGGTGCTGCGCGCCGTGCTCCGCACCGTCGGTCCGAACCCGGTTGGCACGACGCGCTTTGCGTTGGCGTCGATCCGCGGTGTTGGTCTCGACCTCAAGGCGATGCTGTGGCGTGCCTTTCACCTCGGCGAAGCGATGTTTGTGCGCGACTATTGTCGGCGTAACCGCATTGGTCATCTGCATGCCCAGTTCGGTCAGGCGACGGCCACGATTGCCTGGCTTGCACACGAGCTGGATGCGATCGTCGCGGACGGGTCACTTCAGTGGAGCTTCACGATCCATGGGTTCCAGGAGTTCGTGAACGAGGATCGATCCCAGCTCGACCGCAAAGCAGCGAGTGCGTCGTTCGTCGCATGCGTCAGCGACTTCACGAGGGCACAACTCATGCGTCTTACCCCACCCGAGTCGTGGGAACACATCCATGTGGTCCGCGTTGGCATCGACTTCGCCGCGTTCACGTACGCGCCGCGCTGCTCGTTGCGTGATCCGGCCACGGTGCTTGCCGTCGGCCGTCTCTCGACCGAAAAGGGTCACAGCGTCTTGATCGACGCTCTCGCACAGCTGCGGGCGGCAGGCTCGCGCGTCGAGGTCGAGCTCGTTGGCGACGGGGACCACCGCTCGGGCATCGAGGAGCACGCTCGTCGTAGGGGAGTGTTCGACGCCGTGCGGTTTCTCGGCGCTCTGGCACCCGATGAGGTGGCACGACGCCTCGAGTTGGCCGACGTGTTCTGCTTGCCGTCGTTCGCCGAAGGGCTTCCGGTCTCGATCATGGAAGCGATGGCCATCGGGACACCCGTGGTCACGACCTATGTCAGCGGTATCCCCGAGCTGGCTATCGACCGCGAGACGGCCATGGTGGTTCCTGCAGGCAACGCCGACGCCCTCGCCTATGCGTTGGCCTCACTGTTGGCTGACGACGAGCTGCGGTCGCGGCTCGTCGCGAACGCGTTGCGCCGCGTTCGCGAGCGGCACGATCTGCACGTCAACGTCAGGCGTCTGGCATTGCTTCTGGTCGGTGCTGAGCCGGAAGCGCTGCACACACGCGGCCTGCTCGCCGTCAAGGTTGCTCCATGACTGTCTGCGTGGTGATACCGGTCGGCGGATTCGACGAGCTGCTCGAGCGCCAGCTGCGTGCCGTCTTGACGCAACAGGCCGACACCGCGTTCAGCGTGGTCTTGTCGGTGAACACCGCGGACCCTGGTGTCGTTCGGTCCATCAGCGATCTGGTGACACGTGTCGACGACCTCCGCGTGCACGTCGCGGACTCGGCCGATCGTCGCGGCGCGGCGCACGCGCGCAACTGCGGTGTACGTGCTGCTCCGGCTGAAGCCGATGTGATCGCGTTCTGCGATGCCGACGACCTCGTCGAGGACGGCTGGCTGCGTGAGTTGATCGACGCGCTCGGTGCACGAGCCGCGGTGGGCGGCCGCCTCGTCGACGTGTTCGCGAATCCCCGCCAGGCCGCGTGGCGCCCGCCGGCCACGCCGAACGGGCTGCCAACGTTCCAAGGCGTGCCGTATCTCCTGTCGTGCAACATGCTCATCCGACGCGACGCCTTCGACGCCGTCGGCGGCTTTGATACTGGCCTTGTGCGTTGCGAGGACATCGCCATCAGTTGGGCCTTGCTGCGCGCCGACTACGTCGTTGGCTACGCGAAAGACGCGGTCGTGCAGTATCGGCACCGGGCCGGGCTGTGGGCGTTGCTGCGCCAGCATGAGCTGTATGGACGCGGCATGTCCCAGGTGCTTGTCCGCTACGGTTTGCCCACCGGTGACTCGTGGGAGACGCCTCGGGGCGCAGCGCTGCTGCGACCGAACGCGCAGCGAGCGAGCAAACGCAGTTTCGTAGGTACGTTGCGGCGCGGGGCAATTGCGTTGGGTCGCGTGCGTGGGCTCGTCGGCGAACGACGCGCTGGTCGCGCGACACCGTCTGTGCCGGCCATCGGTGCGCATCGATGAGCCAGCGGGCGCGGGCCGCAGTCGTCGGTTGTGGCGTGATATCGACCGAGCACTTTCGTGTCCTTGCACAGCACCCGCGCATCGAGCTGGTTGGCGTGTGCGATCGCTCGCCGGCTGCAGCGCGGTGGACCGCTGAGCGGTACCGGACGAAGGCCTTCACCGACCATGCTGAAATGCTCGCTTCGGTGCGACCCGATGTCGTCCATGTCCTCACGCCACCAAGTTCGCACCGCGCTATCGCCGAGGACGCACTACGAGCCGGCGCTCACGTCATCGTCGAGAAGCCGATCGCTTCGTCGCTCGAGGAGCTCAACGCGATGTTCGTGATAGCGGACACTTGCGAGCGGTACCTCGTCGAGAGCCACAACTACCGCTTCAACGATCAGATTCTGGCGATCGACGATCTCGTCGCTCGCGGGGTACTCGGCGAGGTCGTCGATGTCGACCTGTTGCTTGCACTCGACATCCGTGCGAGCAAGTTCGCGATGGCCGACGGAAATCCGACTGCGCATCTTCCGGGCGGCGCCGTGCGTGACTTCCTCACCCATCTCTGCTATCTGGGCACGCACTACTTCGGCGATGTGCCCATCGGCGCGGTAGAAGCCCGTTGGCAAAATCGCAGCGGCAACCCCTACATCGGGGCCGACGACTTCGAGGCTCGCGTCGAGCTGGGCGAGGGCGTGGTGCACCAGCGATTCGACGCACGTATTGCACCGGACTGCTTCCGGCTGTGGGTGCGCGGCACGGCTGGCTCCGCCGAGACCGATCTCTATCAGCCCTTCTTGCGAATCGAGACGCGTCGGGGTCCCAAGCAGTTGTCGCCGGTTGTCAATCACGTGGTCAACGGCAGCTCGCTCGCGCTCGCAGGGGCGCGCAACCTGCGCGACAAACTGCTGCAACTGTCCCCGTACCACGGGCTATGGCGACTTCTCGAACGGTTCTACGCGTCGGTCTTGGACAACACACCGCCACCGGTGACGCGCCGCGACGTTTTGCGCACCAGCGAGCTCGTCGACGGCATCGTCCAGACGGCGAGCGCGCGATGAAGTTGTTTGTCACGGGCGGATCGGGGTTCATTGGTCGGTCGGTGGTATCGGTGGCGTCCAGTCGCGGTCATGACGTGGTGCGACTCGTCCGCCGATCCGTCCCCGAAACCGGCGCACGCGTTCGTGACGCGGTGGGCGATATCCGCTACCCGGAGCCATGGTTCGCGTCTCTCGCCGGAGCCGACGCGGTCATTCATCTCGCGGCCGCGGTCGGTGGCGATTTCCACACACAGTTCTCGGCCACGGTGCTCGGGACGGAAACGCTTCTCGAGGCCATGGCAGCGGCGGGCGTACGTCGACTGGTGCACGTGAGCTCGTTCTCCGTCTATGACTATCGGGCCATGGCAGTCGGCTCGACGCTCGACGAAACATCGCCGCTCGAGGCTCGCCCGCTCGATCGTGACGCCTATACGCAGACGAAGCTGGCACAAGAACGGCTGGTACTCGAGTTCGCTCAGACCGGTGCTGAGGTCACCGTGGTACGACCCGGCGCCGTGTACGGCCCCGATCATTTGTGGAACGCCGGTCTGGCCATCGTTCTTCCGGGGGAGCTGGGTGTGGCGTATGCGCCTCTGGCGCGCCAAAAGCTCACGTATGTCGACAACTGTGCAGAGGCAATCGTGCTGGCCGCGGAACGCTCCGAGGCGATCGGCGCGACCATCAACCTCGTCGATGATGACCTACCTACCCAACGCGGGTGGGCACGCGCGATGCGTAGCGCAGGCTTGGATGTGCCTCGTGCGGTCCCTGTGCCGTATCGCGTGGCGAGTGCCGCGGCCGAGCTCTTGGCGTTCGCAAATCGTCGTCTCGTCGGCGGTCGCGCGAAGTTTCCTGGCGTCGTGGTGCCCGCCACCCTCGACGCGCAGTATCGACCGCTGCGATACCCGAATGACGTCGCGAAGCGTGTGCTCGGCTGGCAGCCGCGCTGGACGCTCGACGAGGCGCTTCTTCGTGTGGTGAAGGAACGCCGATGAGCGCGCTGATGCGACGGCCCCTTCCCCGTGCTGACGTTCGCCACCGCCCGGTCGGCGCGGGCTACCCCGTCTGGGTCTTCTTCGCTCAGCTGTCCTTTGTCCGGTTCATGTTCATCGATTTCGGCACGGTGCACGGCCTGAATCCGCAACCCCAGCTCCTACTCTCCCTGATCATCGGCCTTCCCATGGTCGTGCTGGCTCCTCGGGGAACATTCGCACGCACTCGCGTGAGTCTGACGGTCGTCCTCTTCTTCACCTGGTGGACGCTGTCGTATGTGTGGTCGACGTTGCGGGTCACGTGGGTGAGCGAGTCGATGACGGTGTTCGCGTCGATCATGGCGCTGACCATGATCGCGTCGGCGCTGCCGATGGAACGCCTGCGCTCGGTGTGGCTCAACTCGCTCTACGCGATGGTAGTTTACACCTTCTTGTTCACCGCCGCGAAGCCGAGTTCGACGGTGCTTGCCAACGACACGACTGGCGGAATCGCCAACGTCGGTTGGCACGGTCCGTTCAACCACAAGAACAACCTGGCTTCGTTCATGATCGTCGGCATGGTTGTGGTGCTGAGTCTCGAGAGGGTCACGTGGCGTCGCCGCACCGCCGTTTGTTTGATGTTCCTTTTGGTTCTGTTGACGCGCTCGGGCACGGGAGGCGGCGCGATGTTTGCGACGCTCGCTGTGTACGTCATCGCGGGGCGGTACGCGAAGCAGTCGACGCGACGCGGTGGCGCGATGCTTGCGATGTCGGTGTTGTTGTCGATCGTCGCGATCTCTGCGGCGTCGTTCATCGTGCCGTCGATACTCCAGCTGTACGGCAAGGACCCAACCCTCACCGGTCGTACCAAGATCTGGTCGTCGGTGTTGACTGCCATCCGAGCGAAGCCCTTGACCGGCTATGGCTTCGGCGGCGTGTGGGTCGACCCTTCCAAAGAACCGACGCGGTCGATTCTGCACCGGATCGGTTTTGTCGTCTTTCATTCACACAATGGCGCGCTTGAGCTGATGATCGAGCTCGGCGTCATCGGGCTGGTGTTGTACCTCGGCGTGTTCATTGCCGCGGTCGACGGGGGTTGTCGAATTTTGCGAGCCAACCCGGCGATCGGACGACTGGTGCTGGCCTACTGCATGTTCGTGTTCATCAGCTCGTTCACCGAGGTGCTCACCCTCGGACCATGGCTTTCATTGCTGGTCCTTCTGCGCGTGCTATCGCTGCGAATGCTCTCCGAAGATCCGAGCGGTTGAGGTCTTGGCCGCGGCGTCCTTGAAGCGTTTGAGGCGCCCGACGATGTCGCAAGCGAGCGGGGAGTGAGCGCCTGTGCTGGCGACGCGTCCTCGCCATCCGGTCAGGCCACGAGCCGCCGCGCTGAACTGACGCTGCGCGGCGGCGGTGTCGACTGATGCCAAGCCGGTTGCCCGCGAGAACTGCGTTCGCGCCAAGCGGTGACGCATGTCGGTGAGCGCCTCGCGTCCGAGATTCTCGCGCTCCATCACTGCGAAGATGTAGTCCTCAGCTTCGCCGATGCCGGCGTTGGTGAGATTGCCGGTGTGCACGCGGTAGTTGGTGAGACGCGCGTTCGTGTAGTGGAATCCGTATCCGCTGGTCCACAACCGATACGAGCACCACAGGTCGTGGCACGGATCGGCTTCTGACGGAAAGTCGATCTTTCCGACGGCGTCGCGCCGCAACACTGCCGCGTAGGCCGGTTGCGGCGAATTCCACACGCTGATCATGCGGAACAGCTCCTCGGATGAAAGGTCGAGCCGCCCGGTCGGCAGTTGGTCGCGGTGTGATCGAGCGGACCAGAACGCCGAGAGGCGAGGCAGTCGTCGCCCTGCTTCGTCGACATACCAAACGTCGCTGAACGACATGGCGATGTTCGGATCGGACAACATGGCAGGCACGGTCCGCGCCAGGAATTCAGGCTCCCAGAAATCGTCGTCGTTGAGTGAGGCGACGAACTCCGTGTCCGCTCGCGCGATCAGATCCACCCAGTTGCGCATCGCCCCAAGCGCAGGTCGATTGCGGTGATAGGTGACACGCTCTGGGTCGAAGCGGGCAACGGCGCGCTCGACGACGTCGCTCGAGCTGTCGTCTCCGACGAGCACGTGCACGTTCGGGTAGGTCTGCTCCAAGACCCCCTCGATGGCGGTCACGATGTGGTCCGGGCGCTCGTAGGCCGGCACGATGGCTGTCACGGTTGACATGCGCGCCTGCTGACGATGTCGCCGATCCACTGCACCCCGCGCCACGCGGTACACGCGGTGGCCGATTGTCCGGCGCTCGCGGCAACAAGGTGCCTGCGCCCGCGTAGGCCGGGCGCGGCGGCGAGGAACTCTTGCTGTGCCTGAGCCCGTGCTGAGCGTCCGCGCCGCAGCAAGTTGACGGCGCGCCCCCAGCGAATCGTTGCCCATCGGTGGAGCAACTCGTCGGCCAGCGGCGTTGTCTCGTTCTCCGAGACGAGCCTCGCGAACATCGCGTCCTCCGACGCGTGGTCGGCGCTCAAGGTGAGGCTGCCTGAGTGCCAGCGGTAGTCGGCCAGCCGCCGCGGCACGTACCAGATCGCCGACTCGCGCAGCACCATCTGGTAGCTCGTCCAGAGATCAGAGACGTTTGCGAACTCATCGGGATACTCGAACGACGTGAGGACGTCGCGACGTACGACCGCGCAGATGGTCGGCTGCGGTGCGTTCCACACGGCAATGAGTCGCACGCCGTGGTCGCGATCCAGTCGGCATCGGCCCTCGGGTAGTCGGTCGCGGTGCGTCGTCGTGGACAGCGACACGGACATGTCTGTCAGTCGCGTGCCCTCGTGGTCCATGAGCCAGAAGTCGCCGTACGCCAT
>JAYUFA010000490.1:0-25290 GCA_043738925.1 Actinomycetota bacterium | reverse complement strand
TCACGTCGGCGTCGCGTCCTCTTTCACCGCCGCCCGCCGTCAGGCGCTTGTCGACGAGCTGGCACCTCTCGCGCTCACCGATCTGACCGGTCACCCTTGGGCATCATGGGCAAGTCACGCTGCCGAGACCGGTGGCGCAATGCCCGGGGGCCTCTCGCGGTGGAATGCGAACAAGGACCTTTCGTGGTCGCCGTTGCGCGTCGAACTCGTCGCCGAGGTTGCGTACGAAGGTTTGCTGGGCCACCGATTCCGCCACGGAGCACGCCTGTTGCGCTGGCGGCCCGATCGCACCCCCGAGTCGTGCACCTACGATCAGCTCGACACGCCGACGCCGTTCGAGTTGGCCGAGATCTTCGGCGCGTGAACCTTCGTTCTCGCCGCTGCGCTCACAGCTGGGTGAGGTCGAACTTGTCGCGGGAGTAGACGTTGTTGAGGTACTCCCACACGGTGTGAATGAGACCAGCGTCGGTGAGCTCGTAGACGATCACGTAGTAGTTGAAGTAGTCCGCGCCAGAGTTGGTGACTGCGGTGATCGTCTGTTGTACGACCACGCGAGCACCCTCGGCGATGATGGCCTGCACTTCGGGCGTGTTGCCGTGCGGGTACAACGTCGTGACGATGTGCTCGCGCAGATGCTGCACCTCGGAACGACCGACTCGCTCGGAGTGGAACACGCGCCATGTGGGCTGATCCGTCAAGTAGTCGAGGTATCCGTCGCCGCGCGAGAACGCGGCACGGAACGCGTCGACCACTTCGACATTGCGCTGCTCAGTATCGGTTCGCATCGACACAGCATCGCGCCTAACGCTCCGCGAGACGCAGTGCGCGGCGCAGCAGCCCGGGCGCTTCGATCGCCCGACACAGGGCCGCAAACTCGCTCGTCGGTCCGTTCCACCGCCACGAATCCACCGTGCCGACCGCAACGTCTCGGTCGACGGTCGCAAGGCGTCGGTACAGCAACGCGTCCTCGTAGTTCGCGAACAGCGCTGCGGCGAGCTTTCCCGAGCCGCGCACCGAGACCTCCCACTGGCCGACCGCGCGGGGAATGTCCTCGTAGTGCGGATACCGCGCGAGCACCGACGCCGTGCTCTTCGCGCCCCAGCCGGTGATGCCCGGTATCCCGTCGGCGGTGTCGCCGACCAGCCCGAGGTAGTCGGGGATGGACTCAGGTGCGACGCCGAACTTCTCGCGCACACCTTCGTAGTCGATCGTGACACCCTTTCGGCGGTCGAGTTGCACCACCCGACCGTCGGCGGTGACGCACTGGCCCAGGTCCTTGTCGGGCGTGCAAATGATGGCGCGCTCGACCCGAGCGTCGCTATGTGCGACAGCAGCCGAGGCTGCAAGCGCATCGTCGGCCTCGACCTCGACCATCGCCCATACGGTGAAGCCCGCTGCCTCGAGCACCTCTTCGAGCAGATCGAATTGGCCCCGCAGCACGGGGTCGATACCGCTGCCGTCTTTGTACGACGCGAGCAGATCGTTGCGAAACGATTCGATGACGTGATCTGTCGCGATGGCGACGTGCGTTGCGCCTTCTTCGAGGAGCTGAAAACACGTTCCGACGACCCCGCGCACGGCGGCGACGTCGCGGCCCGCAGCGGTCACATGCGGCGGCAGCGCGTAGAAGTAGCGAAAGAGCTCATAGGTGCCGTCGACGAGATGAACCTGCACGCCACTCCCCGAGACCGTTGCGCTTCGGTCAGAGGTCTAGCGGATTTCCGACCATCGAGGCCGCCAGCCGAGGCTCGAGATCACGCGGCAAGCGAGAGTCCGCGGGCCGTGAGTGCCTGCTCGAGTTGATCGGCCAGCCACGCGCGCGCATCGACGATCGCCTGATTGCGCGCCGCGAACTCGGCGCCGGAGACACCGTCTGCTTGTGCCTCGCGCGCCAACTCCTGCGCGTGCTCGTCGAGACGATCGACCTGGGCGGTCAACCAATCGAGTACTTCCCGGTACGGGCCCTTCACACGTGCAGTCTGTTCCACCAGATGGAGTTCGGTCCAAAACGACCGCTCCTGAGACCAACAGTCCGTTCGACTCACACGAGAGGAACGAACGGCCCAGCCGCCTGCCCGGCACCGATACGCTCGCCCCATGAATGAACCAGCGGTGACGGTGCAGCGCGAGCAGGGCATCGCGCGCGTGACGTTGACGAATCCACGCCGGCGCAACGCGCTCGGCCGCAGCACGCTCGCCGAACTGCTCGACGCATTCTCCGCGCTCGGCGACGCCAGCGACGTCGGCGTGATCATCCTGTCGGCGATGGGGCCAGCGTTCAGTTCGGGGCATGACATCGCCGAAATGGTCGGCCGCGACGAGGCGTACTACCGCGACCTCTTCGGCGCCTGTTGCTCGCTGACGCAGTTGCTGCGCTCGCTGCCGCAACCGGTGATCGCGGCGGTCGACGGTGTCGCCACTGCGGCCGGCTGCCAACTCGTTGCCGGCTGCGACCTGGCCATCGCGACGGCGTCCTCGTCGTTCGCGACCCCCGGTGTACGCATTGGCTTGTTCTGCTCGACGCCGCTTGTGCCGATCTCGCGGGCTATCGGCCAGAAGCGCATGATGCAGATGCTTCTCACCGGCGAGAGCATCGACGCCGCAACGGCGCTCGCGTGGGGGCTCATCAACGAAGTGGTGCCCGACGATGCTCTCGACATGGCCGTCATGAAGTTGGCGGGTGCGCTGTTGGTGCACAGTGCCGATGTGATCGGCCTCGGGAAGGCGGCGTTCTACCATCAGGCCGCCCTGTCGGAACCGTCCGCGTATGAGGTCATGACCGAGATCATGACGGCCAACGCGATGCTCGCCGATGCCCAGGAGGGCATGCGTGCATTCGTCGAGAAACGACCCGCCGTATGGGAACAGACCTGACGCCTGGTTACTCCTGCACCAGTTCGATCAACGTGCCGAAGCTGCCCTTCGGATGCACGAACGCAACCGTCGTGCCCCGCGATCCCGGCCTCGGAGCGTGGTCGATCGCCATGCCGCCCGCGGCGATGATGGCCGCAAGTGCCACGGCACAGTCGTCGACTCGGTAACCGACGTGATGCAGTCCCTCGCCTCGCTTGTCGAGGTACTTGGCGATCGGCGAATCTGGGCGAGTCGGGCGCGTGAGCTGAATATAGGAATCGGCTACCTTCAAGAGCGCCTCTTCGACACCGTCGCGCTCGACGATCTCACGATGATCAACGGTGGCCCCGAAAGCAGCCGCGTAGTAGGCGATCGCGGCCTCGAGATCGTGGACGGCGATGGCGACATGATCGATCTCGGTGAGCAACAACAGAACCTTCCGGTGATGCGCGCGAACCAGGTCCGCGGTGAAATGCCATTCTGGCGGAAACGACGCCCGATGCGGGCCGCGCAACGGCGTCGTATTTTCTGCAGAGTTGCGAGATCGCGACGAGCAGGCGAGAGCGGTCGCGGCGTACCTGCGGTTCGGTATGCTGTGAAAGGCTTGTAAGAACATGCACAGAACGTGAAGGGACGTGAGGATAGCCGTGACTCCTGATGACATCGAGAACCGCAAGTTCTCCACCGTCCGCAAGGGACTATCGCCCGACGAGGTTCGACGGTTCCTTAGCGAGATCGCGTCGGCTCGACGTCAAGACGAATCAGCGCCACAGTTCACCCGCGTCGGCGACGAGGTCGCGCACGTCCTCGAGAGTGCGCATCGATCAGCGTCGGCCATCGAGGCCGCAGCATCCGCCGAGGCGGAACATATTCGGGCCGCCGCCGACGCCTACGCGGCCGAAGTACGCGCCAACGCCGAGCGCGAGGCCAGTGAGCGGCGAACCGCCAGTGAGCGAGCCAAAACCGAAGCCGATGCTCACGTGGCCGAGGTACGCGCCAACGCCGAGCGCGATGCAGCCGCCGACCGCGAGGCCGCCGCGGCGGCGCGCGCCGCCGCGGAAAGCTTCGCGGCGACCGAGACACAACGGGTCACGCAAATGCGCGCCGAGGCCGACACCCACGTATCGACCACGCGTGCGGCTCTTGAGGCCGAGCACACAGAACGGCGTGCCCTGCTCGAAACCGAGTTGGGCACCCATCGCGATGGGGCCACAGCCCACGCCACGCAACTCGTTGCCGACGCCGAGGCAAAGGCGCAACAAATCCTGTCCACCGCCCAGGCGCAAGCCGACGCCGAAGTGAGCGCCGCCGAAGAAGATGCCCGTGTCCGCAGCGGCGCCGTCATTGCGCACGCGCAGACGCGCCTCGACAAGTTGCTGGCGGCCGAGCGCGATGTACATGATCGACTCGTCGCGGCCTCGGCCGACCTCAAGGTGGCTATCAGCCGCGTGGCCGGGCGCCAGGAGACCGAACTCGGCCTCACCACGACCGACCCCTTGATCGATCCGAGCGATGCTGCCCCATGGAGCACCGACGAGCACACACCCCGTGCTCGGCTCGAGGTCGTCGATCAGCGCTCGGCCCGTACCGCCGGCTCCGAAGTGACGCCGAGTTCCACGACCGAGGCCTCGGAAGCGTCACCCGATCGTGCCACCGGCCACTCGACCGAGCGCGACGATGCCCTCACCAAGATGGTGAACGAGGCCGTCGGGAACGCCTTGAAGGGTCTGAAGCCATAGCAGCCCATCCGAAGGCGAGGCGAACCGACATCGCCGCGTCACGGAATCGTCATATATCGCGGGAGCGTGTCCTCACCGCGAGGTTCACGAGGCGCCGCCCCGGACAAGCCGGGCGCGGGCGGGAAACCGGCGTGACCGGTGCGGCGCCTCGTGCGATCGCATCGTGGAGCGAGAGGCTCGAGCGCCCTGCGGCACCCCAACCTTCCGTAGTTCCACGATCCGAACGTTGCGGTTACTTTACAACAGTTGCAGTTTGATGACAACCCCCTGCTCCAGATTCCTTGGCCGGGTGTCTCCGTCGCGGTTACTCGTCCATGCGGCGCCGACCTTCGAGCGCGCGTCCGAGGGTGAGTTCGTCGGCGTATTCGAGGTCACCACCCACGGGCAGCCCGCTCGCAATACGGGTCACTCGGAGGCCGAGCGGCTTGAGTAGTCGAGCGAGGTACATCGCAGTTGCCTCGCCTTCGATATTCGGGTTCGTGCAGATGATCACCTCCTCGACGCCTTGTGGCTCGAGCCGCGCGACCAGCTCGCGGATGCGCAACTGGTCAGGCCCGATTCCCTCGATCGGGCTGATCGCGCCCTGGAGCACGTGATAGCGCCCGCGGAATTCGCCCGTTCGTTCGATGGCCACGATGTCGGGCGGTTCCTCGACCACGCACAGAACGTCGCCATCGCGCCGATCGTCGAGGCACAGACCGCATTGCTCGCCCTCGGCGATGTTGAAGCACGTGCGGCAAAACGTGATGCGGTCCTTCATCTCGGTGATCGCACGCGCGAGACGCGACGCATCCTGTTTCGAAACCCGCAGCAGGTAGAAGGCAATCCGCTGCGCCGACTTGGGACCGATGCCGGGAAGTCGACCGAACTCGTCGATGACATCTTGTACAGGACCCGCGTAGATTGGGGGCACTGCTAGCGCCCGACCACGAGCGAATGGTTCAGAGGATGCGCTGATAGGCGCATCCGAGCCGACAACACCGTCGTTGATCTCGCCTGGAACAGGCGAGATGTCGAGGGCACGCCCGCGACGCTTCCCCTATCCGCTGAACCTCTCACACGTTCAGCCACCGAGCAGCCCGCCGAGGCCACCGAGCGCCTGCTGCTGGCGGGCCGCGATCTGTGCCGACGCGTCGTTGAGCGCGGCCAACACGAGGTCTTCGAGCATCGTGACGTCGGCGGGATCGACTGCTGCTGGGACGATCTGTACATGGGAGAACTCGTAACGTCCGTTGACGCGTACGCGTACGGCGCCGCCGCCCGATTGCCCCTCGATCACTTCATCGGCGGCCTGAGCCGACGCGGCCATCATCGCCTGCGCTTGGCCGAGCAGATTCGACAAGTCCGGCAGGTCTCTTTGGTCCGACATGGGTTCCTCTCAATCGCCTTCGACGAGCTCCGCGCCCGGAAACGCGGAGGTCAGCTGTTCGATGATCCCGCCGCCGAGTGGCGCGTCGGTGAGCTCGGATAAGTCGATGATGTCGTCCAGCTCGGACGCGGGGGGTAGGGCGGGTGCGAGTGTTGCGCCGCGCGGCGGGCCACCCGTGGCACGATTGGCTGCGCCTTCATCGGTGACGAAGCGCACTTTGGGCTCACCCGAGAAGCGGGCGACGAGAACCTGTTCAAGTTCACTTTTGAACTCGTCGCAGCGAGATCGGTGCACATCGTTGGGGAATGCGACAACGATGACACCATCGACGATGTCACGTACCCCGACACCCGAGAACCGCACCTTGGCCTTGCGCGACATGGCATCGACGATGCTCTCCCAGTCACGGAGCACGGTGTCGAGCGCGAGGGCGGAGGGCGCCGCCGGCGAGTTCGGACGTTCTGCAATCGCGGTGGGCGCAGACGCGACCGGGTCGGCCGGCGCAGGAACGATCGGCGGCGCTTCGACGCGCTCGGGCCCGCGGGCATCGAGTCGCGACCGCGCTTCGGCGGCTGGTCCGGTGCGCGCCGGGCGGGCCGGCCCCACGTCGCGGGCCGGGCGCGGCGGACCCCCGGTGCGCGGGTTGGCGCCAACAGAGGTTGGCGACGGGGAAGCCGCTGGCGCCGCTACGGCCGTTGGCACCGCGGGATTCACCACCTGGCCGTTGGCGAGTTGTTGCTCGAGTATTGCAACACGTTCGGCCAACGCCGCCAACGTGGTGTCGGCAGCGGGCGCGGTGAGGCGTACCAACGCCACTTCGAGGTCGACCCGCGGATCGGGCGCCTGGCGCATGTCGACCAAAGCCGTGCCGACTACCTCGAGCGCGCGTGTAAGTGTGGCGGCGGCGAGACGCGGCGCGAACACGTCGGCTTGTTCTCGTTCGCTGGTCGTCAGCTGCGTGTCGGCGGCGCCGAGCGATACGAGCAAAACGTTGCGCAACGCTGCGAGCAACGCCTCGCCGATCACGCGGGCATCGCGACCAAGCCGCAAGGCCTCGCCAATGGCGCCAACCGCTCGGCCGGCATCGCGGGCGGCGATGGCTTCGAGCAGTTCGGTGCTCGACGTGTCCTGGTGGGCAATGCCGCCGGACGCGACGACTTGGTCGAGGGCCGACAGCGTGTCGCGCACCGATCCGCCACCGACGCGTACGACGTAGTCGACCACATCGTCGCCGACAGCCAGCTCGGCGTCTGCGATGACCCAGCGAACGTGCTCGGCCATCTCGTCGGCACCCAACAGCGTGAGCTCGAGATGCTGCGCACGGCTGCGCACGGTCTGCACGACCTTGTGCGGCTCGGTCGTGGCCAACACGAACACCACGTGATCGGGCGGCTCCTCGAGGGTCTTCAACAGCGCGTTCTCGGCACCAGACGACAACATGTGAACCTCGTCGAGGAGATACACCTTGGTGCGACCAGGGGTGCCGAGCGCCACCTTCGACAGGAGATCGCGTATGTCGTCGACGCGGTTGTTCGACGCTGCGTCGAGTTCGTGCAGATCGAACGATGTGCCGTTCTCGATGGACTTGCAGGAGAAACACGCACCACAAGGCTCACCATCAACTGGCTGCTCGCAGTTGAGCACCTTGGCGAGGATGCGAGCGAGTGTGGTCTTGCCGGTGCCGCGCGGACCCGACAGCAGATACAGATGCGACACGCGGTTGTCGCGGACCGCGTTGCGCAGGGCCCGCACGACGTGCTGCTGCCCGCGCACAGCATCGAAGCGACCCGGCCGATAGCGGCGATACAGCGACTGGTACTCCATCTGGTGATCCTAGCGATGGAGCGAGAACGCCCGTTCTCGGGCGTGACGGCCAGGCGATCTGCGGCACACCGGCGAATCCGCTGAGAGCTGCTGCCTTCCGGCCCTGACCCGATTCACGGGAACCAGTCGCACAGGACCCGACCGTCACACCCCAGAACGGGCGCGTGAACACGATACCCTGTGCTCCCGGTTCCTCCACGAGGAACCACGGAGAGCTGGCCGAGCGGACGAAGGCGCACGATTGGAAGTCGTGTGTGGGGCAACTCACCATGGGTTCGAATCCCATGCTCTCCGCCAGAAGGCTCGTCGGTAACCTGGGGTTATGACCCTCACCGGCCTGGCATTCGACGTGCACGATCTGATGGGCCTCGCGCTCAGCGAGGCCGCGCAGGCGCAGGAGCACGGCGACGTGCCGGTTGGCGCGATCGTCGTTGATGCTCACGGCGTGCTGCTTGCGTCTCGTCACAACGAACGCGAACGACTCGGCGACCCCACGGCCCACGCCGAGGTGCTCGCGTTGCGTGACGCGGCCGCGAAACGCGGTCGTTGGCGTCTTGACGGGTGCACCTTGGTCGTCACACTCGAACCTTGCGTGATGTGTGCCGGCGCATGTCACCTCGCGCGCGTGGCGAACGTGGTTTACGGCGCGATCGACATGAAAGCAGGCGCGCTCGGCTCGCTCTACAACGTGGGCACCGATGCGCGGCTCAACCACGAGTTCGGCGTGCACGTCGGCGTTCGGGCCGACGAGGGGGCCGCGCTGCTGACCGACTTCTTCGCCCGCCGCCGCTGATCACGCAGCAGGGTGCCACTACCGGGAGGTTGGGGGCCTGAGCGTGGGTCGCTACAGTCCCGACCGGAAGGTTGCCAGAGCGGACGAATGGGACGGTCTCGAAAACCGTTGTGGCCTCACGGTCACCAAGGGTTCGAATCCCTTACCTTCCGCCACTACGGCGTGGCGTCGGCCCGTCCTGCCGCTTGCACGCCGGTTGCGTGCCTTCCCTTGGTCGCGCAGGAGGCCCGTTGAGAACGTCGCCGATGATGGTTGTACACAGCATGGGCCGCGACCCGTCAGCATCGGCAACGTCGGTGAAGAAGGGCACGGCTCGCCGGGTGCTCGCGTATACGCGGCCGTATCGCCTCATGGTGATCGGGTTCGTGGCGGTGATCGTCGTTGAATCACTTCTCCAGCTAGTGCCGCCGCTGTTGTTCAAGCGCATCATCGATCACGCTATTGCCCATCACGATCGTGGCCAGGTTGACCGCCTCGCCCTCATCATCGTCATCGCCGCGTTCGGCGAAGCCGCCTTCTCGTTGCTCGAACGCTTTTGGTCGTCGCGTATTGGCGAAGGCCTGATCTTCGATTTGCGCGTCGCGCTGTTCGACCACGTACAACGCATGCCGATTTCGTTCTTTACGCGCACGCAGACAGGCGCGCTCGTAAGCCGTATGAACAACGACGTGATCGGCGCGCAACGCGCCGTCACCGGCACGCTCGGCACCGTCGTATCGAACGTGATCACGCTCGTCACCGTGGTCCCCGCGATGCTGTTGCTCGATTGGCGCCTCACGCTCATCGCCGTGGTGTTGCTCCCTCTGTTCGTGGTGCCGGCGCGTCGCGTGGGCAGGAACCTGTCGACCATCACGCGCGAAGGGATGGACCTCAATGCTGCGATGAACACGCAGATGACCGAACGGCTCAACGTTTCCGGCGCGCTGGTCGTGAAGCTGTTCGGTCGCCATGGCCGCGAGCGCGACGAGTTCTCCGGCCGCGCCGACAAGGTGCGCGCCATCGGTGTACGCAGCGCGATGTACAGCCGCACGTTCCTCACCGCGCTCTCGCTTGTCGGGGCAGTCGGCACCGCCGCCGTGTACTGGATCGGTGGACGCCTCGCCGCCAGCGGCTCGATTTCGGTGGGAACCCTTGCCGCGTTGTCCTTGCTTGTCGTGCGCATCTACACACCGCTGACCAGCCTCACCAGCGCGCGCGTCGATGTCATGAGCGCGCTGGTGAGCTTCGATCGCGTCTTTGAAGTGCTCGACGCACCCAACCCGATCGAGGACCGCGACGGTGCCGTTCCGCTTGAGCGACCAACCGGTCACATCGAAATCGACCACGTCGGCTTTCGCTACCCCGGAGCAGAAGCAGTATCGGTGGCGTCGCTCGAGATGGGCCTACCCCGCGGCAGTGATGGCGAGAACGCCGAGGTACTCCACGACATCAACATCACGATCGAGCCGGGCCAACTGATCGCGTTGGTCGGGCCGTCAGGCTCGGGCAAGACCACGCTGTCGTCACTCATCCCAAGGCTCTATGACGTCACCGAAGGCGCCATCCGCGTCGACGGCCACGACGTGCGCGACGTAACCCAAGAGTCGCTGCGCGCCGTCATCGGTGTGGTCGCGCAAGATCCGCACCTGTTCCACGACACCGTCATGGCCAACCTGCGTTACGCCCGGCCCGATGCCACCGCCGTTGAGATCGACGAAGCTTGTCGCGCCGCACAGATTTACGACGTCATCATGAACCTGCCCGACGGCTACGACACCGTGGTCGGCGAGCGCGGCTACCGCCTCTCGGGCGGCGAGAAGCAGCGTCTCGCCATCGCCCGCATGCTCGTCAAAAACCCGGCGATCGTGGTGCTCGACGAAGCAACAAGTCACCTCGACACCGAGAACGAGGCGTTGGTGCAACACGCGCTCACGGCAGCGCTTGTGGGTCGTACATCCATCGTGATCGCACACCGTTTGTCGACGATCGTCGATGCCGACCAGATCCTTGTCATCGACCATGGCCAGGTCGTCGAGCGCGGCCGCCACGACGAGCTGCGGCGTGCCGGCGGGCTTTACGCAGAGCTTTACGAGACGCTCGTGCGCGCCCCGACGGCACCTATCGACACCGCGCCCGCGATCGGAGTCGAAGCCGACACTGTGACGCCCTATCGTCACCATCCGTGAGCACCGTCACCTACACCGTCGTCGAGCTGACGCGACGCATCGCGCTCACGCTCGATGACGCATTCGCCGATGACGTATGGGTCACCGGAGAGATCAGCGGACTCAACCGCTCGCGCGGGCACGTGTACTTCGATCTGGTCGAGCCCACCGACGAGCCTGGGCGCACGCCCCCAGCGCTGATCGCCGTCGCGCTGTTCAAGATGAACAAAGACGTCGTGAATCGCACGCTGAAACGGTCGGGCGTCGTGCGCATGGACAACGGTGTGCAAGTACGTCTACGTGGACAGATCACGTTCAACGAACGCAATGGCCGGCTGCAAGTGCGCATGACCGGCATCGACCCCGCGTACACGTTGGGTCAGATCGCCATCGACCGCGAGCGCGTGCTGCGGGCGTTGCGAGCCGAGGGGCTCGTTGATCGCAACGCCCGCCTGGCCGTTCCGCCGCTGCCGTTGCGCGTCGGCCTTGTCACGAGCGTCGGCAGTGCGGCATATCACGACTTCGTCCACGAACTGCAGAACAGTGGCTTCGCGTTTCACATACATGTCTTCGACGCGAAGGTGCAAGGCTCGGGCGCTGGTGACCAAGTCGTTCGCGCGCTGCGTCAGCTCGCGCGTCTTGATCTCGACGTGATCGCTCTCGTGCGCGGAGGCGGTTCGCGGGCCGACCTGGCCACGTTCGACGGCGAGCAATTGGCCCGAACCATCGCAACGCTGCATCTTCCGGTGCTCACGGGCGTCGGCCACGAAGTCGACCGCAGCATCGCCGACGATGTTGCGCACACGGCGTACAAGACACCGACCGCGTGTGCCGCCGCGCTCGTGAACGCGGCGCGCCTTTGTCATGACACGGTCGAGACCGCCGCCGACCAGTTGTGCTATCTCGCCAGCGAAGTGCTCCGCGAACACGACGAGGCCGTGCGCGTGCGCGCACGGTCGTGCGCGAAGTCAACACGCTCGTCGCTGCGCGGTGCCGTGTCGGCCACGGACAACGTCGCCACCCACGTGGCCCGCGAGGCCACACACACGTTGGGTCGTGCAACGCATCGAGTCGACCGGCGCCGCGACGCGGCCGCCGGCGCCGCGCGCGAACGTCTCGGGGCCGCGCAAGGCGGTGTCGATCGTGCTGTGTCCACGGTGCGCACGCGCGCGCCACGCGAACTCGGCACTGCCGATCGTCAACTCGACCTGACCCAAGCTCGACTGCGCGCACTCGATCCAGCCCGTTTGTTGGCACGAGGCTGGTCGATAACGCACCGTGCCGACGGATCGCTGGCGCGCTCAGCGCACGACATCGCCGACGATGACCTACTCATCACACGTTTGGTCGATGGCGTAGTGCACAGCCGCGTGCAGACTGTTGCACCGTCAGCCGGAGGACAATCGCATGGCTCGTGACGACGCCGCCAAAGCAACCGACGAACCGGTCGCGGCCGGTTACGCCGAGGCGATCACCGAACTCGACGGCCTCCTTGCCGACCTCGAAGACGATGCGCTCGACATCGACTTGTTGGCCGCGAAGGTCGAGCGCGCCAGCGCGCTGATCCGGTTCTGCCGGTCGCGCATCAGCGCGGCGCGCGTGCAAGTCGACCGCATCGTGGCCGACCTCGAACAACCCGACGACTCGCCTCCTGTGGACGACTCGAGCGACATAGACGATTCCGAGACCTGATCACCCACGTTGCGGCGGGGGCCGTTCCACGGTTTGCTGACGTGGTGTCCTTACCCATCGACCAGGCGGCTCGGCGCCGCACGTTCGCGATCATCTCGCACCCCGACGCCGGCAAGACCACCCTTACCGAGAAGTTCCTGCTCTACGGCGGCGCTCTCGGCGCCGAGGCCGGCGCGGTCAAGGCGCGCGAAGGTCGCCGGTCAGCCACCTCTGACTGGATGGCGCTCGAGCAACAGCGCGGCATCTCGATCACCTCGACCGTGCTGCAGTTCCCTTACCGCGACCACGTCGTGAACCTGCTCGACACACCAGGTCACCGTGACTTTTCCGAGGATACCTACCGCGTACTAACGGCGGCCGATGCCGCGGTGATGGTGCTCGACGCAGCGAAGGGCATCGAGCCCCAGACGCTCAAGCTGTTCGAGGTGTGCCGCGCGCGCAACCTGCCGCTCATCAGTTTCATCAACAAGTGGGACCGTCCCGGCCGCGAACATCTCGAGCTGCTCGACGAGATCGAAAAGCAGATCGGGCTCGTGTGCGCGCCCGTGTGCTGGCCGGTCGGCCTGTCGGGCGACTTCCGCGGTGTGATCGATCGCCGTAGTGGCGAGTTCATCCGTTTCACCCGCACGGCGCGAGGCGCCACGGTTGCGGCGGAGGAAATCGTGCCGAGCGATCGCGCCGCCGTCGAAGAAGGTACGGCATGGGATGCCGCGAAGAGCGAGCTGGAGTTCGTCGACGGTGTCATGCCCGCCTTCGACGAGACCGAGTTCCGGGCCGGTCGCCAGACGCCAGTGTTCTTCGGCTCGGCGCTCACCAATTTCGGTGTGCGGCTGCTGCTCGACGCGGTCATCGATTACGTGCCGTCGCCTCCGCCGCGCACTGATGTCGAAGGCCATGTCCGCAGGCTCGACGCTCCGCTGTCAGGCTTCGTTTTCAAAGTGCAGGCCAACATGAACCCTGCGCATCGCGATCGCATCGCGTTCATTCGCGTGTGCTCGGGCCGTTTCGAACGTGGCATGGTGCTCACACACGGTCGCACAGGCAAGCCTTTCGCCACGAAGTACGCACACACCGTTTTCGGCCAAGAGCGCGAGACGGTCGAAGAGGCCTTCCCCGGTGATGTCGTCGGCCTCGTCAACGCTACCGACGTGTGCGTCGGCGACACGCTGTACTTCGACGAAGCGGTCGAGTTTCCGCGTTTGCCTTCGTTCGCGCCCGAGCACTTCGCGATAGCGCGCGTGAAGGACACCGGGCGCTTCAAGCAGTTCCGCAAGGCCATCTCGCAGCTCGACGAGGAGGGCGTCGTGCAGGTGCTGCGCGACGCCGATCTCGGCGATCAGGCCCCGGTGTTCGCTGCGGTCGGGCCGATGCAGTTCGACGTTGCCCAGTGGCGGTTGGAGCACGAGTTCGGTGCCCCGACGGAGCTGCGCCATACCGGCTACACGCTGGCGCGGCGAACTGATGCGGCGAGCGCTCCCACGTTGCGAGCGATGCGCGGTGTGGACGTGCTCGCCAAGAGCGACGGCACGTTGCTCGCGTTGTTCGAGAGCCCGTACTGGCTCGATCGGGTGCTGGCCGATCAGCCGGAGCTAACGCTTGAAGGGTTCGGCGGCGCAGCGATCCCGTGACGAAGCGGCCTTGGCATTGCGATAGCCTTGCCATCGCCCGGCTCGACCGCCCAGGGGTAGCCTCGCCCGGTGCGCACCATCAAACTTTCCTCGGTCGACGCGTTCGTTGTCGTCGATCTTGACGATGCTCCAATAGCCGCCGGTGTGGTCCGTCAAGGCCCCAAGATCCTGCCCAGCGGCGCGGAGGATCTCGCCCGCTCGCTCACGTACACGTACGCAAGCCTCGGCTTACAACGCGGTGGTGCGTCGGCCGGCATCAATGTGGCGGACGAAGCGAAGGCCGATGCCATCGCCGCGTTCGTCGCGGAGTTGGGTCCGCAGGCGGCAACGTTGCTGCTGGACGCGGGGAAAGGTGTCACGGCTGCCGACTTGGCCCCATTACGCGCCGCCGATCCGCGCCAACCGTTGACGGCCGTGCAGCACAACCAACTCATCGCCGCTGGTGCTGTGGCGGCCGCCGAGCATGCAAACGGTGGCCTTGACGGGGCTCGGGTGGCCATCGAGGGGTTCGGCCCGACGAGCAAGGCGTTGATAGCCGAGCTTTTGGCACGTGGCGCCAAGGTGGTCGGATTGTCGACGCCGAAGGGCTCGCTTCGCAATCCCGCGGGTTTCAGCGCCGACGACCTTGCAACGGGAGCATCCCTTGTCGGCGAAGGTGCCGACCCGGCGTTCAAGGTGCTCGGCGTCGACTGCGACGTGCTCTTCGCCGGGTCGAAGACCGGTGCCATCGACCACAAGGGCGCGGGCTTCGTCACCGCGAAGGCCATTGTGCCAACCGCCGCGATACCGGTAACGGCCAAAGCCTTGGCAGCACTCAGCCGAGCCGGGGTTGCTGTGCTGCCCGATTTCGTTACCTTGGCCGGCCCCGCGGTGGCCGCTTGGGGAGCCAGCGGACGCACCGACGACGAACTCGCTGACGAAACCCGAGCCGTAGTTCGAGGCATTCTCGATGAGCTCCGGGGTCATGGCGACGGGCCATTGCTGGCCGCGTGCTACCGGGCCGAAGCCTTTCTCGCCACGTGGCAGGCCAAACTGCCTTTCGGCCGTCCACTCGCGGCCTGAGGGACGTATGGCTTCCGCAATTTCTGTACGCGATCTTCGCAAGTCCTATGGCGATGTCGAGGCCGTGCGAGGCGTGAGCTTCAACGTCGCACACGGCGAAGTGCTGGCATTGCTCGGTCCGAACGGGGCCGGCAAGACCACCATCGTCGAGATTCTCGAGGGCTATCGCCAGCGCAGCTCCGGCGACGTCGAAGTGCTCGGAGTCGACCCGGCACACGGCGGTGTCGAGTTACGTCAACGCGTCGGCATCGTGTTGCAGGAATGCGGCATCGACGCCTACCTCACGGTGCGCGAGGTCGTGCAGATGCACAGTGAGTACTACCGCAAGCCGCGCGACGTCGACGAAGTCATTGCCCTGGTCGGGCTCGATGAGAAGCACGCCAGCCGCGTGAAGACGCTGTCAGGCGGCCAACAGCGACGCCTCGACGTGGCGCTCGGGCTCATCGGCGACCCTGAACTGTTGTTCCTCGACGAGCCCACCACCGGGTTCGATCCGAGCGCACGACGCCATTCGTGGGACATCGTCGCCAACCTCACCAAGCTCGGCAAGACCGTGCTGCTCACCACCCACTACATGGACGAGGCGCAGATGCTGGCCGATCGGGTGATCGTCATCGCGCGAGGATCCATCGTCGCCGAAGGCACACCGGCCGACATCGGTGGACGCGATCTGGACAAGACCATCGTGTCGTTCACCGTGCCGACCACTTCGTTTCTCGAGTCGCTCCCAATCCCGGTCAATGTCGTCGACGGCACCGCACGATTCGAGACGGAGAACGCCACCCGCGATCTGCACCGTTTGACGAGTTGGGCGGTCGATCATCACCTCGCACTCGACGGGCTCGACGTACGCAAGCCGTCGCTGGAGGATGTGTATTTGCGGCTCACGGCCGACTCGGAAGAGGAAGCCGCGGGGGTGGCGTCATGAAGGTGCTGCAACAGATCAAGTGGGAACAAAAACAGTTCTGGCGCAATCCTGCCGCGGCGGTGTTTACGTTCGTCTTTCCACTCATGTTTCTGCTGATCTTCTCCTCGCTCTACGGCAACGACCGCATCGATCAGCTCGGCGGCATCAAGTTCGTGCAGCAGTACGTGCCCGCCATCGTGGCATTCGGGCTGATCTCCGCCTGCTACACCAACCTGGCTTTCACCCTGTCGTTGCGACGATCACAGGGGATCTTGAAACGCAAGCGAGGCACGCCGCTCTCCGTCTTCACGTACATGGGCGGGATCATCGGCAACGTGACGATCATTGCGGCGCTGTTGACCGTGGTCACGATCATCGTCGGCATCGTGGTCTTTGGCATTCAGTTCCCACAGTTCGGAACGAGGGTGTTCACGCTTGTCGTCGATTTACTCGTCGGCGCCTTCTGTTTCAGCGCCTGCGGCATCATGATCGCGAACATCGTGCCCAACGAGGAAGCGGCGCCCGCGATCATCAACATCATCCTGTTTCCGTTGTTGTTCATCTCGGGCGCGTTCAGCTATGTCAAGAGCGATACCGCGCTCGCCAAGGTGGCGGCGTTCTTTCCGGTACGCCATTTGATCTTGGCGTGCCAGAGCGTCTTTCTGCCGCCGCCACAGGTGCGTGGCGCCGGGTGGGAACCCAGACATCTCGTGATCATGCTGGCGTGGGGTATCGGTGCGGCCTTGCTCGCCGCGCGTTCGTTCAAGTGGGAGCCGAGTACAGGCGGCGGCGGTTCGCGCCGGTCGCGCTCACGCCGCGGCCGCGCCCCTTCGGCTTCGTAGAGCCATCGGAGCCTCGACGCTCCGTTACTTGCTGTTGTTGCCAAGCGCGTCGAACGGCCCCGCGAGGTATCCGCCGTCGACCACGAACTCGGCACCGGTGCAATAGCTCGATGCATCAGAGGCGAGCCACAACGCCATCTCGGCCACTTCCTCAGGCTGGCCGATGCGACCGAGCGGCATCATGTTGGCCATCACCGGACGCATGTCGAACCCACCCCACGACTGCGGTTGCACCATCGCCGTGTCGATCGGCCCGGGGTGAATGGAGTTGACGCGGATGTTCGACCGACCGAGCTCGAGGGCCGCGGTGCGGGTGAGGCCGCGGATACCGAACTTGCTCGTGACGTAGCCCGAGATGCCGGGCGCGCCGACGAACCCGTTGACCGATGAGATGTTGATGATGGATCCGCCGCCGGCCGTGACCATGTGCGGCGACGCGTACTTGATGCCGGAGAACATGGAGACGAGGTTCACCTCGAGCACGCGGCGGAACTCGTCGACCTTGGTGTCGACGATGGGCTTCGGGCGCCGGGACATGCCTGCGTTGTTGACGAGCACGTCGACGCGGCCGAACGTCTCCGCCGTGAGCGCGACAACGCGCTCCCACGCTGCTTCGTCACTGACGTCGAAGTGCTCGTAGTGCGCCACGTCACCCAGCTCCGCGGCGAGGGCTTGGCCTTCGTCGTCGAGCACGTCGCCGAACATCACCCGTGCCCCTTCGGCCACGAACGCCCGCACCTCGGCCGCCCCTTGGCCGCGTGCGGCACCGGTGACGATCGCGACCTTGCCGGCGAGCCGGCCACCCCCGTTTTGGCTCATGCGCGCATCATCACACATCGCATCGGAACGTGCGCCGATCTGCGTTGTTCCTCTGGCGGTCACGCCGACGATGGACGCTCTACAGTCCGTGCATGGGGGACATCAGCATCAACGGTTCGTGTGATGCGCGCTTCGACACGGTGCGCGACGCGTTCGCCGAGAACTTCGCCAACGGCCTCGAGCTGGGCGCCGGGTTGTCGGTGAGCGTCGAAGGGCGCAACGTCGTCGACCTGTGGGGCGGTTGGCTCGACGAAGCGGCGACTCGGCCATGGAAACGTGATTCGCTCGCGTGCATCTTCTCGTGCACCAAGGGCGTCGTCGCGATCGTCGCGCTCGTGCTCGCCGATCGCGGTTTACTCGAGCTCGACGCGCCTGTCGCGCAGTACTGGCCCGAGTTCGCGCAGAGCGGCAAAAGTGACATTCCCGTGCGGTGGTTGCTCACCCACGAGGCGGGTATGTCGGCCATCGAGCACAAGATGCCGTTTGGCTCGTTGTCGGACTGGACCGCGATGACCGACGCGCTCGCCGCCCAACGACCGATGTGGGAGCCGGGCACCGACCACGGCTATCACGGCGTCACGTTCGGTCATCTCATCGGCGAGGTCATTCGCCGTGTCACCGGAGTGTCGTGCGGAACCGCGATGCGCGAGCTGTTGTGCGAACCGCTCGGGCTCGACATCTGGATGCCGCTCGCCGAAGCCGACGAATCGCGCACCGCCGACATGGTGCTCGGCCAACCTGCGCCCACGGTGACGTTCTTCGATCATTGGGGACCCGACGACCTCGGGCCGAAGTCGTTCCGCAACCCGCCCGATTGCAGCTTCGTGCCGTACACGAACACGCGACCGTTTCGCTCGGCCGAGATCCCCGCGGCCAACGGTCATGGCACGGCGCGTTCGCTCGATCGCCTGTACGCGACGCTCGCCTGTGGTGGCTCGCTCGACGGCGTGCATCTCCTGTCCCCCGAGATGGTCGAGCTCGGTGGTCGCGAGTGGGTGCGCGGCGTCGACCGCGTGATGGCACTGCCCACGGCGTTCGGCCTGGGCTTCGAGCGCACCATCCCCGAGTGGCCCTTCGGCCCGAACCCGAACACCTACGGCCACAACGGCTCGGGCGGATCGCTTGGTCTCGTCGACCCCGACACCGGCATCAGCCTGGGCTACGTGATGAACCGCATGATCTGGGGCCCCACGCGCGACGACCCGCGCTGGCAACCGATCTTCGACGCGCTCTACGCCTGCGTCCAGTAAGCGTCGCGCAACGGACGCTTGTAGAGCTTGCCGGTGTCGAGCCGCGGTAGCTCATCCATGAAGTCGATGGCCTTGGGGCACTTGTAGGCCGCGAGCTTCGCGCCAACGTACGCGAGCAACTCGGCCTCGAGCGTGGGCCCCGGCGTCGCATGGGGCGCGGGTTGCACGACGGCGTGCACGCGCTCGCCGAGATCGGCGTCGGGGATGCCGAACACCGCGACGTCGATCACCGAGGGGTGCGTGATGAGCGCATCCTCGGCTTCTTGGGGATAGATGTTCACGCCGCCCGCGATGATCATGAAGGCCTTGCGATCGGTGAGGAACAGGTAGCCGTCGGCGTCGAGGTACCCGACGTCGCCGATGGTGGTCGAGCCCGTGCCGTCGCTCGCCGCCGCGGCCGCGGTCTTGGCCGGGTCCTTGTAGTACGCGAATTCGCCGCCCTCGGCGAAGTACACGCTGCCGATCTCGCCCGCCGGCAGCTCTGTGCCGTGGTCGTCGAGGATGCGGATGCGACCCATGAGCGCTTGGCCCACCGAACCTGGATGCGCGAGCCAGTCGGCGCCGCGAATGAACGTGAGCCCGTTCAGCTCCGTGCCGCCGTAGTACTCGTCGATCGCGATGCCAACCGGCAGCCACCACTCGAGCATCTGCTGCTTGATGTCGACCGGGCACGGCGCGGCGGCGTGCACGCAGGACTTCAACGAGGACAGATCGTGTCTCGTGCGTTCGTGCTCGGGCAGCTTGAGGATGCGCACGAAGTTCGTGGGGACGGTGTGGGTGTGCGTGATCGCGTGCTGCTCCACGAGCTGCAGGAACGCCTCGGCGTCGAAGCGCTCCATCAGCACGATCGTGCCGCCGAGGCGCAGCACGGTCATGTTGAAACCGAGTGGGGCGGCGTGATACAGCGGCGCGGGCGACAAGTACACGGTGTCATCGGCGTAGCCATACAGACCGCTGAGCATCGACTCGAACGGGTGCACGTCGCTCTGCAAGATGCCCGGGAGCGGGCGCATGATGCCCTTCGGCTGCCCCGTTGTGCCCGAGCTGTAGAGCATGCTGCCACCGACGTACTCGACGTCGAGCGGCGCTGTCGGCTGCACAGCGAGCGCCGCGTCGTAGGTCGAGCCGAACACGAGCGTCTGTTGCACGCGCGGGCATGTCGCCACGGCGGTTGCGGTGATGGCCTGCATGCGCGGCGAGCACAGCACCACCCGTGCGTCGCAGTCGTCGATGATGTATCCGATCTCCGGCGGGGTCAGATGCGAGTTGATCGCCGTGTAGTAGAGGCCCGCGCGCTCGAACCCCCAGATCGCCACCAGAAACTCGGGATGGTTCTCGGCCACGAGCGCGGCGTGATCGCCCACCTCGAGCCCGCAGGCTCGAAGATGGTGCGCGAGCTGCGCCGAACGCTGGTCGAGCTCGCGGTAGGTGATCGTGCTCCCCGCGGCCCATTCGTCGGTGCCGCCGAGACCGGCCATGACGATCGCCGGCTTGTCCGGCGTGCGGGCCGCCCACAACGTGGGGCTGGTCATCGGGCATCGTCCTGCTCGAGCAACGACGCCAGGGTTGTGGAGAGTCGTGCCGCGGTCGCGCCGTCGACCACGCGATGGTCATACGTGATCGACAACGTGCACATCGACCGCACCACGATCGCGCCATCGCGCACGACCGCACGCGGTCCGATGGCGCCGACGAAGACGATGGTCGCGTGATCGACCGGCAACACCGCGGTGCCGGCGCGAATACCGTTCGCGCCGAGGTTGGACACGGTCGCCGAGCCACCGCCCACATCGTGGGGGGTCAGCGCGTTTGCGCGGGCCCGCGCAATGACCTCACGCGTTCGTTGGGCCAACGCCTCGTGGTCGATCAGGTCGACACAACGCAATACCGGTATCGCGAGTCCGTCGGGTGCGTCCACCGCGATGGCGATGTCGACGTCATCGAGCTCGATCACCCCGTCGCCGTCGAAGCGAACGTTGCACTGCGGCACCGCGCGCAGCGCGCGACTCAGCGCGTGCACAACCACATCGTTGAACGTGACGCCCGGCCGTTCGCCGCGCTGTTCCACGATCGCCGTGACATCGACGTCGACCATCTGCGTGAAGTGCGGCGCGCTCGTCCACGACGTCATGAGGTTGCGCACCGCTGCTCGCTCGCGAGAGGTGAACGGTCGCCGTCGCCCGGCAACGATGGGGGTGTTCGCAACCGCGGTGTGCACGTCGGCCTCGGTGACCATTCCTTCAGGACCATTGCCGACGATGCCGGTCAGGTCGACGCCCATCTCCTCGGCGATCCGTCGAGCGCGTGGCGACACGGGTCGGCGCGCGCCGACCTGGGCAACGTCGACCCTTCGCTCGGATTCGCCGGCCGTCTCGCCCGGCTTGTCGATCGGCGACTCGGCGGGCTCGGGCTCACCGTCGACGAGCACGTAGGTGAGTACGGCGCCTACGGCGCATATGTCACCCTCGTCGGCGCGGAGCGTGCCCAGCACCCCGGCCGACGGTGCTTCGACCTCGATCTCGGTCTTGTCGGTCTCGATGGTGGCCACGACGTCGCCCGCCGAGACTGCGTCGCCCGTGGCACGCACCCACGACACGAGCGTCGCTTCGGTCATGTTCTGACCCACGCGCGGCACGCGGATGGGGGCGCTCACCGCTTGCGCACCAACGCGCGCGCGGCCCGCACGATGTCGTCGACCGACGGCACGAGCGAGTCGACGAGGTGTTCGGCGGTGGGGATCGGCACATCCGGGATCGCGAGGCGCATCAGCGGTCGATCGAGGTAGCCGAAGGCTTCCTCCATGAGCCTCGCACCAATCTCCGCACCCACGCCGAGCGTGCGTGGCGCTTCCTCGACCACGATGCACGCGCCGGTCTTGCGCACCGATGTGGCGATCGTCTCGAAGTCGAACGGGTTGAGCGTGACGGGGTCGATGATCTCGACGTCGATGCCGTCATCGGCCAGCCGCTCCGCCGCTTCGAGCGACCGCCGGAGCATGTCGTGCCATGCGACGATGGTGACGTGCGTGCCGGAGCGCCGCACGACGGCGTGGCCGAACTCGACGACGTGATCATCGGGCACCATGCCAGCGGTGCCGTAGAGCAGCTTGTGCTCGAACACGAACACCGGGTCGTCGGAACGGATCGCCGCGATGGTCAGGCCGTACGCATCAGCCGGCGTGGACGGCACGGCCACCCGCAGGCCCGGAGTGTGCATCACGTACGCCTCGGTCGACTGGCTGTGCTCGGGGCCGAACCCTCCCCCGCCGCATGCCATACGCACCACCATCGGCAACTTCACGGCGCCGTCGTGCGCGTACCGATACGTGGCGGTCGACAGGAACACCTCGGCGCCTGCGCAGAAGACGAAGTCTGCGTACTGCAGCTCGGCGATCGGCCGCATGCCGCGCATCGCCATGCCGATGGCCATGCCGACGATGAGATCCTCGCTGATCGGAGTGTCGAACACGCGGTCGCCGAACTCGGCCCGCATGCCGCGCGACACGCCCCACACCCCGCCGTACACGCCGACGTCCTCGCCGAAGAGCACCACGTTCGGATCAGCGCGCATCTCTGCGCTTATCGCCTCTCGAATCGCGTGCGCGTACTTCAACGTGCGCTCACTCATCGGCGAATACCCCCTCGCGAGCGGTGGACGCTGCGACCATGGCGCGAGTGCGCATCACCTCGACGGCCTCGGCGATGTCCCGGTCGTTCGTGGCATCTATTGCGCTGCATGCATCCGCGTCGAGCGTCGCGCGAAGTGCATCGAGCGGATCGGCCGCCTGCGCCGCGGCCCGTTCCTCCGCAGTGCGATACGCCTCGCGATCTCCGAGGAAGTGGGCGCGGATGCGCACCACCTTCGCCTCGATGAGCGTCGGGCCTTCGCCGGAGCGCGCGCGCTGCGCGGCCGTCGCGACAGCGGCACGCACCGCGTCGGCATCGGACCCGTCGACGACCACGCCGGGCATGCCGTAGCTCGCGCCGCGGACCGCGAGATCCTCGACAGCGCTCGACGCGTGCGAGGGCATCGACAGGCCGTAGCCGTTGTTCTCGCAGAAGAAGATCACCGGCAACGCGGCAACGGCCGCGTAGTTCAGCGCCTCGTGGAACTGCCCACGGTTGGCCGAGCCGTCGCCGAAGAACACGATGCACACGCGCCCGGTGCCGAGGTACTTCTCGGCATACGCGATGCCGGTTCCGATCACCAGATTGCCGCCGAGCGAGCCCGTCTCACCAAGCACGCCGCGCGCCACGTCGACTACGTGCATCGGGCCGCCCTTACCGCGATTGGAGCCGCCGTCGCGATAGGCGATGTCGCACAGGATCACGGCGAGCGGTACGCCTCGCGCGATCCAGTAGGCACTGCCACGATGGCCGTAGAGCATCGGATCGTCGGGGTTCAGCGCGGCGAGCGCCGCGACCTGTGCGACCTCTTGGCCCGCGCCCATGTGCAACGTCGCGGGGATTTCGCCGGCCTTCGCCAGCTGCTCGACGCGTGCCTCGAAACGGCGCGCGAGCGAGGCGCGGCCGTAAACCTCGAGACGCTCCCCCTCGTCCATGGCGAGACCGTAGTTGGTGCCGGTCGTAGGCGCGCGGGCGGATCGTTCGGATCGTTCGGATCGTTCTTAGCATCCGAACCACGACCGCGACCGCGACCGCGACCGTCGAGCCGTTCGATCACTTCGATGCGTCAGGGTTGATGACTCGATCGGGGTCGATGAACTCTTCGATGAGCAGATCGAAGAGCAATCCGTCGTGGAACGCGGCGTCCGGGCCGCGCTCATAGCGACGCATCACTCCGACGGGCCTGACCCGACTGCGCCGTAGCAGAGAATGGCCGCCGCGTTCGAGGCTGATGGATCGAGCTCAGCGGGATCGCCCGGCCACCATTTCGTGACCTCGGGCGTGCGCAGGAGGCGCGCCAACTCGACGAGATCAGTCCGCTCGACAAGGCGCAGCCTGACGTCGCCTCCCTGAAGCACCGAGCAATCGCGGGTGTCGGATCGGCCTCGTCCATGGATCTCCCTCGGCCTCCTGGTGCGGCTGCGCTTGCCGTCGCACGCGGTCATTCTCGCGTGGGACCGCTCTGTGTCTCGCCCGGTACTGTTCGCCCATGACCGACGCCGTGCAGTACATCACCGACCTCGAAGAGATCCGCAGCCTGACCCAGCGGTACGCGCGCGCTGTCGACGTGAAGGACATCGACGCAGTCGGCGCGCTGTTCCATCCCGAGGCCCACGTGGAGGGCGTGCGCGGCGCAGCACCGATCGGCCCCTACCTCGAAGCGATGCGCAACGCCCCAGCGGTCTTTGCGGGCAGCATGCACGTGCTCGGTGATCCGCTCGTTGCGTTCACGGCGGGTGCCGACGAGGCGTCGACCGACACGTACGCGGTGGTGTACCAGCTCCGCGATCCCGGCGCGCCCGAAGGCGACCTCACGCTCGGCATGCGGTACTTCGACACGCTGGTGCGCCACGAGGGTGCGTGGATGATCACGCACCGCCGCACGGCCACGATCTGGATGCGCGGCGCGCTTCCCGGTTAGCGCGTCGGTGTCCCCGCTACGATGAGCCCGGATAGAGTTCTCGGCGCCACGGGGTCCCAAACCCGGGCGACAGACACTTCGGGGACGTAGCTCAGTTGGCTAGAGCACCTGCTTTGCAAGCAGGGGGTCGTGGGTTCGATTCCCATCGTCTCCACTTCTCGATTGACACTCTGACCTGCGGAAATGTACTCTCTGCCTCGACCTGAACCGGTCGGGGCAGACACGTTTTTGGGCTCATGTATCAGCGATGTATCAGACCGGCGGCTCCGTATCGGTGCTGTCAGGTCTTCTCGGGTGTGGTCGAAGGGCGGTTGGTGTGGGGTGGAAAGCGTCAGGTGAACCAATCGTTCGCCAACAACGCGGCCGGTGGGTGGTCCGCGTTGACGGGGTCGACACCGAGACCGGGAAGCACCGACCGCGCCAACTCGGCACCTACTCGAGCCAACGCGCCGCGAACGCCGCGGCACGCACCGCGTTGATCGAAGGCCGCTCCGGCGTTGAGCGCGGCACGGTGTCGTGGCTGGTACGCCGGTGGGTCGAGTCACGCACCGATATCAGCGTCAAAGCCCGCGAGCAGTACGCATGGGCGATCCCGCACATCGAACACGGACTCGGCGCGGTACGCCTCGACCGTTTGGACCGCGACGACATCGCCCGCTGGCTCACCGACCTCGCGTCTTGGGGCCGGCTCGGGCGGCGCAGCATCGCGATCTGTCGCACCGTGTTGAAAGCCGCGCTCAACGACGCCGTCGACGAACAACTCCTGCGCCGTAACCCCGCCGCCCGTGTCCCGATGCCCCGCGACATCGCACGCCCCGACC
>JAYUFA010000489.1:0-3621 GCA_043738925.1 Actinomycetota bacterium | reverse complement strand
CCTGGAGCGGGTTGCGACACGTGGCGATCGTAGCCCCGGCGATACGCGCGTGAGCGACCCGAGCGGCCCGAGCCAAACGAACCATTCGCGAACGATTGGAGCCAAACGGCCCCTTGGCGCACCTCATGGCCAGGCTGGGACGACCGAACGAGCGAGGTCGGCGACCCCCCGCACACAAGTGCACCGCCCACATCGTGAGGTCCGATCATCCATGAGCACCATCCCCGCACCCGTCGTGCCAGCACGTCCGTCGCGCGCGTTGGCCGCGTTGCAGCGATTGTCGCCAATGCAGCGACTTGTGCTCGCATCGTCGTCGGTCATGCTTGCGGTTGGCCTCACCGGCACCGGCGTCTACGCGACGTTCACGTCGTCGGCGAACGCGTCCCACAGCGTCTCCACCGCGACCGTTGGTCTGGTGCTCGGCCCCACCGGCGCGCCGACGAACCGCCTCACGGTCAACGCCACGACGATGTTTCCCGCGGACGTCTACTACCGCAGCTTCGACCTCACGAACAACGGCTCACACGCTCTATCGACGATCACCGTAACGACGACGGCATCGGCGAGCTCCTTGCTCGATACCGATGCAACGAACGGTTTGCAGATGATCCTCCAGCGATGCTCGGTCGCATGGACCGAATCTGGCAGCTCGCCGAACTTCACCTACACGTGCAGCGGCGCGACAACCTCGGTGCTCGCCACTCGGGCGGTCATCGGCGCCGGCCTCTCGTTGTCGAACCTGACTGCGACGGCGGTGGCCACAACCGACCATCTGCTTTTGTCGATGACACTGCCATCGACCGCGGACAACACCTTCCAAGGACTGACTTCCACGCTCGCGTTCACGTTCAACGGCGCCTGACGCGAACGGTCCCCGGCGCCCGGCCCATTGCGGGCCGTATGCTGGCGCGGCCCTGACCGACCGCGACGAATCTTGGTACGTGTGAACCAAGTCCCTTCTGAGCCCCCGGCGCCACGCGATCGAGGCGCACGCGAGCAGGCCGCATTTGTCCGATTGAGCGGCTGGGCGTGGCGATTCGGCGCGATCGTGCTCGCGTTGTGGCTGGGCGGAACTGCGTTCCGACGCCTTGACGTGGTGATTGTCCCGCTGACGATCTCGCTGTTTCTCACCACGATCTTGTGGCCAGTTGTCCGTTTCCTCCGCCGCCACGGGTGGTCGCGGTCGCTCTCGACATGGGCCGTGTTCCTCTGCTTCTTGCTCAGTATCTCGGGCCTTGTCGTCCTCGTGATTCCCGAGCTCAACAAAGAGTTCGGTCACCTTGGCACCGAACTGAATCAGGCGCAGGATCAACTGCGTGACCGCATGTCGCGATCACCGTTCAACGTGGCGCCGGCCGATTTCGACAAGTACGTCAACGATGTCAAGGACCAGCTCACCACAAACCGCGACCGTGTGATCGACGACGTCACCGCAAGCGCCAAGGTGGCGTTGCGCACCATCGCCGGTGCTTTCCTCGCCGCCGTCATGATGTTCTTCTTTCTGAAGGACGGCGACCGCATGGCCGACTGGGTCATCGAGTTGTTCGATGACCCGCACGCCGCTCAAGTACGCGGGATCGCTGATCGCGTTTGGGCCACGCTCACGGGATACGTCCGCGGCACAGCCGTCAACGGCATCGTGAACGCCACCGTCATATCCGTCGGCCTTGTGGTCTTGCGCGTGCCGCTCATCGTGCCGATCGCCATCGTCACCGGGCTCAGCGCCTTCGTCCCGATCGCCGGCGCCGTCGTCAGCGGAGGGATTGCCGCGCTCGTCGCTCTCGTCACGCGCGGCAGCGGTGCCGCGCTCGTCGTCGTCGGTCTGACGGTCCTCGTGCATCACCTCGAGGGTTATTTGATCGGGCCATTCGTTCTTGGTCGATCCGTCAAGCTGCACCCGGCCGTCGTGCTGGTCTCGCTCTCCATCGGAACGGTGTTGGCCGGTGTGCTCGGCGCGTTCTACGCCGTGCCATTGGTCGCGGTCACGGCATCGGTCCATTCCTTCATTCGCACCCGAAACGTAGCTCTCGCGCAAGAAGCAGCGATCACCGACGAAGGTTCAACCCCGGCCTGAGCACGGCCGCGACCCTTCACCTATCTGCTGAACGTCGTAGAGGATGCGCCGTCCGATGGCCTGGTCGACCTATGGAGTGCCCGCGCACAGCGCGATACCGTCGCTCAGACAGCTTGAATACGGCCAGAGAGGTGAGGCGTGACGACCGCGTTGGTGATCGGTGCAGGAATCGCAGGTCCAGTGGCCGCGCTCGCGCTGCGCCGCGCCGGTATCGCGACCGAGATCTTCGAGTCACACGACGAGGTCGCGGACGACGTTGGATCGTGGCTCACCATTGCGGTCAACGGCCTCGACGCGCTCGCCGCGATCGACGCCCACCACGTGGTCACCAGCACCGGATTCACGACATCGCACAACGAACTCATGAGTCACCACGGTGCCCGACTGCGGAGGTTCGAGATTGGCGGCTCGCTCGCCGACGGAACGAAAAGCCAGACCGTCAAGCGCTCGGCGCTGTATCGCGCGCTCATCGCCGAGGCTCGCTCCAACGGCGTTGCCGTGCACTTCTCGAAAAAGCTCGCTGCCGCGGAGACGAACGACGACAACACGGCCACGGCACGTTTCGCCGACGGCACGTCTCACACCGCCGACCTCATCATCGGCTGCGATGGTCTCCGCTCAGTCGTGCGCAGCACCATCGACCCGGTTGCGCCGCCACCCCGCTACGTCGGCATGGTGAACTATGGCGGCTATGCGCCGGCCGAGTCTTATCCCGCCGATTTGCGCACGCCCGTCGGCACTTGGCAGATGCGCTACAGCAAGAACGCCTTCTTCGGCCACGTCACCGACCCAACGGGTGGAAGCGTGTGGTTCGTCAACGAGCCGCGCGATGAAGTGACGACGGCCGAGCGCCAGAACACCACCGCCGAGAATTGGCGCAAGAAGCTGATCGATCTCTTCGAGGGCGAACCCGGTCCCGCGGCCGCGCTCATCGCCGCGGGGCAACTCGACATCGCCGCGGACAACGTTTTCGATCATCCATCGACGCCCCACTGGCATAACGGCGTGAACATGCTCGTCATCGGCGACGCCGCTCATGCCCCGTCATCCATCTCAGGCCAAGGCGCCGGCATGGCCATCGAGGACGCGGTCACCGTCGCACAATGCCTGCGCGACATCGCTGACATCGGCGACGCCTTTGCCGCCTACGAGAGCATCCGCCGAACGCGCGTCGAGCGCATGGTCAATCAGGAGACACGCGGCATCAGCAACAAGCTGCCCGGCCGCGTCGCCTATGGATCGATTCCGCGGTTGTGGCGCGGAGGAGTCGACAACGGTGTCACGTTGTTCGATCGATTCGAGAGTCGCACCCGCGAAGCCGCACTGAAGACGATCTACCGCTGGTTCATCACGCAGCAGACGACGCGGTGGGCATACGAGCACCACATCGATTGGAATAGGAGAATGAACTCCGCATCGCGAAGCGCGAGCTTCGCTCGCCTCTAGTCCTTCCTGTCCGGAGGTAGAGGTGACGGGTCCACCTTGAGGTGGGCCCCGGTGGTGGACCCTGTGGTTCCTCCTACAGAGCCGCAAGGAACCACCACCGT
>JAYUFA010000488.1:0-9583 GCA_043738925.1 Actinomycetota bacterium | reverse complement strand
GCCGCGGGTGCGCGTTCGGCGCCGACCAAAGCGCGATTCGTCTAACCTGGCAGCCGTCGGCAAGTTCAGTCCGCCGAACACGGACAACGACCAGCAGTTGAACGACCACGAGGACGCGCACGTTGTGGCTACCGGTCAGGGCAACTGATGGCGGCAATCGGTGAAGGCCTGTACGACCGACTCGTCGACGAACTGCTCCGCGATGAGCTGAGCTCGCTCGATTCACGACGCCTCCGCGCTGAGCTTCGCAGGGTCGACCCAGCCGAGGTTCCTGACCGTGTGGCCGAGCTGGCCGCCAGTTGGCTGCGCACCACGTTGGCGGGAGTCGCCGCAGACGAGCGCGCCGACGTTGCTGCGCAACTGACGCAACGTCTTGCCCAGTTCCTCGCCGATGCAGTTCCGGAAAGCGTTGCCCGCGGGCAACAGCTCGTGATCCCAATTGCGCGGCTCGCCGCGGTCGAGCGCCTTTCGCCCGCGGGCAACGATGCTGTTGTCGGCATTCCGCGCCCGCTCACGCCACTGCGCGACACCGTTCTGATGACCAACGCACGCGGCGAGCCGTCGATCGGGCATGAGATCGCGGCCGAGATTGGATCGGCCGATCGAATCGACCTCGTGCTTGCCTTCATCCGCTGGACGGGCATCCGTGACCTACTCGGCGCACTACGTCGTCACTGCGAAGCGGGGAAGTCGCTCCACATCATCACGACGACCTACACCGGAAGTACGGAGCTGCGTGCGCTGGAGGAGCTGCAAGCCCTCGGCGCGCGCATCAAAGTTTCCTACGACACCTCCACAACGCGGCTTCACGCGAAGGCGTGGCTGTTCTCGCGAGGGTCTGGCTTCTCGACGGTCTACATCGGCTCCTCCAATCTCACCTTCTCCGCGCAGGTGACCGGCCTCGAGTGGAATGTACGAGCCGCGCAGCGGCTCAATCCTGAATTGATCGCCGCGTTCGAACGAACTTTCGCGACCTACTGGGCCGACCCGCACTTCGAGGACTTCGACGCAGCGCAGTTCACGGCCCGGACCGAGCAGCGCCAAGGCGACGTCATCGCGACGCCATTCGACATCGAGCCCTACCCGTTCCAGCGTCAGATCCTCGAGCGCCTCATGCTTGAGCGCCAGCGTGGCAACCCGCACAATCTCGTCGCCGCCGCCACAGGTACGGGCAAGACCATCATCGCGGCGCTCGACTACCGACAGCTCCGCAGCGAACTTCCCCGGGCTCGTCTGCTGTTCGTGGCGCACCGACAGGAGATCCTGAATCAGAGTCAAACGGCGTTCCGGCACGTCCTGCGCGACGGTGCTTTCGGCGAGATGTGGGCGGGTGGGCAGCGGCCCGCGGGTTGGGAGCATGTCTTCGCGTCCATTCAGTCGCTAAGCGCGCGCGACGTGACCGCGCTTGACCCCGAACAGTTCGACGTCGTGATCGTCGACGAGTTTCACCACGCGGCGGCCGACACGTACGCAGCGCTCCTTGATCATCTTCGACCGAAGCATCTACTGGGTCTCACGGCCACCCCCGAGCGCACAGATGGGCTGGACGTGTTGCGATGGTTCGGTGGCCGGGTCGCGGTCGAGCTGCGACTTTGGGATGCGCTCGAGCAAGGACTGCTCAGTCCATTCCACTACTTCGGAATCCATGATGGAACCGACCTGTCCGGCGTGCGGTGGCGGCGAGGCATCGGCTATGACGCCGATGACCTCACCAACGTGTACATCGCGGACGACTATTGGATCGCGAAGGTGCTTGCTGCGGTCAACGACAAGATCGGTACGCCGACGAGGATGCGGGCCCTCGGGTTCTGTGTGAGCATCGCTCACGCGGAGTTCATGGCAGATCGGTTCACTCGATCCGGACTCACCGCTCGTGCAGTCACCTCGCGAACGGCCGACGTTGAACGTCGCCAAGCGCTTCATGACCTCCGCGATGGCAAGGTCAACGTGCTATTCACGGTCGACCTGTTCAACGAGGGCGTCGACGTTCCCGCCGTCGACGTCGAGCTCATGCTCCGCCCAACCGAGAGTGCCACGATCTTTCTGCAGCAGCTCGGCCGTGGCCTGCGTCGCACCGCCGGCAAAGACGTGCTCACCGTGCTCGACTTCGTCGGGCATCAGCGCAAGGAATTCCGCTTCGACCTGCGCTACCGGGCGATGCTCGGACGCACGCGTCGAGAGCTTGTGCACGACCTTGACGAGGGGTTCGCCTACCTCCCTGCCGGGTGTCATCTCGAGCTCGACGCTGTGGCGCGCTCGATCGTGCTCGACAACGTGAAGCATGCGCTCCCGAACACCTGGAAGCAGCGCATGGGTGAGCTGCGATCGCTCGGAGACGTGACGCTCGCGGTGTATCTGGACGAGACAGGGCTCGAGCTTGACGACATCTATCGGAGCGGGCGCACGTGGACACAACTCCGCCGCGATGCCGGCCTTCCGACGGCTGCCGCGACGAGCGGAGAGGACAAGGTCGCGCGGGGCTTGTCGCGGCTGTTGCACATCGACGACCAAGATCGAATCGATGCGTATCGATGGCTGCTGAGTCGTCCAGCCCCTCCGGACGCGGGCTCGCTTGATGACCGCGCTCGTCGACAGCTTGAGGGCTTGTTGCTCACCGTGTTGCCGAGATTTGGCCAGGTCGATTCGTTGGACGGAGCGGCCGCGGACCTCTGGCGGCATGAGGGTCTGCGACAGGAACTCCTCGAGGTACTCGCGCTACGAGAGCGAGCAATCGATCACTTACATCGACCGATCCAGCTTCTGCAACCAATACCGCTACAAGTACACGCGTCCTACACGCGTGAGGAGGTGCTCGCCGCATTCGGGGCCAGTCGCGTTGAAAAGCGCCTGGAGCTGCAGACCGGTGTGTATTTCCATGAGGACAGCCAGACGGACCTGTTCTTCATCACACTGCAGAAGGCGGATCGCGACTACTCGCCGACAACGCGCTACCTCGACTACGCCATCAGTGATCGACTGTTCCATTGGGAGTCGCAGTCGACGACGTCCGTGAGGAGCAAAGTCGGGCAGCGATACGTCAACCATGTCGCGCTGGACACCAACGTCGCACTCTTCATTCGACTTGCGAAGACGGCGTCGTCAGGTCGCACGATGCCGTACTTCTGCGCAGGGACAGCGCGCTATCTCGAGCACCGTTCTGACCGGCCCATCCAGTTCACCTGGTGTCTCGACGATCCACTGCCGGGTGATGTGTTCGCCGACTTTCGCGCCGCTGTTGCGTGATCGAGTTGTATGACGCGCGCGATGGGCTTGACTGCTGTCGCTAGCTCAGCTGGCGGCTCCCCGCGATGATGCAACCACGCGCGGCGGCACATTCGACCTCGCTGGCGCGATCGCTCAATCGCCGCGCTATCTACTCTCGCGACCGCACCCCTCCCTCACGATCCACCGCGCGACTACCGTCGCACGCGGGCGCGCCGTCACGCGGGCGCCAAGGGGGATGCAGTCGTGGAGCGAGAAGTCGCCGTGAACCTGGTCCGTCGCGCGATGGACGTATCGGAGAACCAACTACCGGAGATGGCGCCGACGCATCTCGAGGTGCCGTTGGCCTACTTCCGCGACGAAGCATGGGCGGCGAAGGAACGAACGCTGTATGAGACGTCGCCGTTGGCTCTCATCGCGTCGAGCGAGATCGCACACGCCAACGATTTCCTGGTGCGCAATGCAGTCGGCCGATCGGTGTTGCTCACCCGCGACGAAGACGGCGTCGCGCACGCATTCTTGAACTACTGCCGTCACCGCGGCGCGGAGCCGGTGCTGGGTGCGGCAACGCACGGCGCTTCACGTGTCCGTATCACGGCTGGGTGTACGACATCAACGGACACCAGGTCGGCATGCCGCTACGTGATCGTCACGACGGGTTCGACCTGTCGGCCTACGGCCTCGTCGAGCTACCACTCGAGGAACGTCACGGCTTCGTGTGGGTGGTGCTGCGGCCCGGGCACCCGATCGACGTCGCGGCGCATCTTGGAGCGCTCGACCGCGAGATCGGTGGGCTCGCCTGCGACAGAATGACCTACTACCCGTCGCACGAACAGGCACGGCTCGACGTGAACTGGAAGGCGGTAGCCGAAGGGCTCCTCGATGGCCTTCACGTGCCGTTCGTGCACGCAAGCACGTTCGGTCTGAACCCTCAAGCCGCGAACGTCGACGTGTCCTTCGTCGACAAGATCGGACCACACGTGCGGTGGGGCTTCCCGATGTTCGGGCCCGACGACGTGTCGCGCTTGCGTGCGCTTGATGATGACGAGTTGGACGAGTCGATGCTCGGCTGCGTCTGGCTCATCTCACCGGGGCTGCTCCTCGCGAACGAGCTCTACGGAATCATCTACGCGGATCTCACGCCGGGCACCGCGATCGACGAGGCGTACCTGCGATACGGATGGCTGAGCCCGTTCACCGAAGCACCCGAGGGCATGCCGTCACCGGAGCACATGGCAGCGCGAGCGAGGGACGCAGTGTTCGAAGACCAAGTGGTGTGGGAGGGCTGCGGACGCGGGTTACAACGAGGCGCGCACGAGGCCGAGCTGCTCGGCCGCAACGAATACGCGATCCAGTTGTTCCACCGCGGTCTCGCCGAGCAGACCGGCTACACCGGGTTGCGCGAAGTGGCAAGCGAGCCGGCGTCAGGCTGACGCTGGCGCTCTCGATCCGTGCTCCCATGTAGCTACACTTGAGATATGAACGTAGCTACCTCGCGAATCGAAGTCGGAGTCCGTGACCTCAAGAACAACCTCAGCCGCTATCTCGAAGGGGTGGGCAACGGAACCGAGGTCATCGTGACCGACCGCGGGCGTCCGGTCGCACGGTTGGTGAGCATCGACGCATCGAGCGATCGACTCGCCGAACTCATCGACGCCGGTGTCGTGCGGGCGGCCCCGTCACGGTCACGGCGCCTGCCCAAGCGTGTTCTCGCATCGACCACGGTGTCCGATCTGGTCGCGGAACAACGACGGTGATGACCTACGTCGACACGTCGACGCTGTTGAAACTGGTCATCGACGAGTCGGGTTCTGACGCCGCGGGCCGGATCTGGGTGAGCGCTGACGCGCTCGTCGCCGTGAGTCTGATCGAGGTCGAGGCTCGTGCCGCGCTCGCAGCCGCGAAGCGTGCGGGTCGCCTGTCGGCGGCGGAGCACCGGCGGGCATTGACGAGCCTGCGTCAGCTGCTCGATCAGGTCGACATTGTCGATGTCACGGCCGAGTTGGTCTCTGCCGCATGTGGGTTCGCGGAGCGGCACGGGTTGCGCGGGTACGACGCAGTGCACCTCGCCGGGGCTCTGCTGGTCGGCAGCGACGTCCTCACGAGCGCCGATTTCGAACTGTGCCGCGCCGCTGAACGCGAGTACATCCACATCGCCAACCCGCTCGTCAGCTGACGTCAAGATCCGCAAACCGTCAAGCAGGATGACCGCGGGCGCAACCTACGCCGACGCGGGCACTCTCGCCGCGGCCATCGCCGTGGGACGCGCGCCGGTGGGTTTGCCGTCGAGCACCGTGGCCACGCCGCCGACGAGTGTGGCGCGGAACCCGGCGCTCGGACGCGTGAAGCGGTAGTCGCCATCGGGTAGGTCGAAGGCGCGCTCGAGATCGTGCAGCTCGATCTCGTCGAGCGAGAACACGTTTACGTCACCGCGTTGTCCAACGGCGAGCAACCCGCGATCGTGGATCGAGAAGAAGTCGGTGCTGCGCTTGGTGAGGAAGTGCACCGCCTGTTCGATGGTGAGCTCGTGCCTCTCGCGCACCCAGTGTGTGAGCAGGTACAGGTTCGACCCGGCGCCGCAGAACATCTTGAGATGCGCGCCCGCGTCGGTGCCGCCGAAGATCATGTCGTCGCGGCGGAAGTAGCGGCGGTCTTGTTCTTCGCGTTCCTGGTTCGACATGCGGCCCGCGTTGAGCTTGGAGTACCGCGACCCGATGCCGTTCGCGAGCACCCAGTCGGCGAGCGCGTCCGACGGATGCAGATCGCGCGCTGCGGCGAGTTGCGCGAGCGAGATACCCTTCGGCCCAGGACCGTCGTCGGGATCGCTCAGGATCGTCTCGTGCAGCTGCTCGGCGCGGAAGGCGTTCTGCTCGTCGAGCGGGTTGTCCCAATCGTGACGAGCCCGTGCCCGCCACGCTGCGTCGGCGAGCAACGCGAGCTTGCGATCCGCGGGACCGTTGACCATCTCGTGCCACGCGGGAATCGCCGCGGTCGCGATGCTCGACTCGAACCCGAGTCGCGGTCGGGACGGCGCACCACCACCGCCGAGGTGGACAACGCCCGCGATGCCGTCGTCGCGTCCACCGCCGGTGCCGTCACCGAGCGACAGCACCGGCACACCGGCCGCGGTGGCCTTGTGGTGTACGTGCCTCCGCATCGTGTCGTCGCGGATGATCGTCTGCAGAATCGCGCCGCGATAGCGGGCGAGCACGCCGATGAGCGCGTCGAGCTCGTCGTCGTCGCTCCGGCGGCTCGGCACGAGCGCACCCTTGCGGTCGGTGTCGAACCAGTTGCTCGACAACCCGAGCGCGCCGGCGCGCAGCGCGTCGTCGAGCAACGCGGCGATAGCAATGATCTCCGCCTCGGTTGACGCGCGCTGCCACGCCGCGGGGCCGAGCACGCACGCCCGCAGCGCGTTGTGAGCGACGAACGCGTATGGGGTGACGCTCACCGGCACCTGCGCGGCCGCATGGAAGTACTCCGACCAGCTGGGCCAGCCCCACGTGATCGCCGTCGCCAGCGACGAGGGAAGTTCTTCGACGAAGCACAACAGATCGGCCACGTCGGCCTTGGTGTCGTCGCGCGTCGGCGCGATACCGAAACCGCAGTTGCCCATGATCGTGGTGGTGATGCCGTAGGCGGGCAGCGGATCGAAGGTGGGGTCCCAGAACATCTCGAGGTCGTAGTGGGTGTGGCTGTCGACGAAACCGGGCGTGACGAGCGCACCGTGCGCGTCGATCACCGTCTCGCCGTGGGGGGCGAGTGACGGGCCGATCTCGACGATCACGCCGTCGCGGATTCGCACGTCGGCCGCGAAGGGTTCACCGCCTGAGCCGTCGACCGCTGTCCCACCGCGTACGAGCACGTCACCCATGGCCGTTCCCCCTTCGCACGTCGTGATGCGAGCGTACCCGCGTCGCACGCGGCGTACGGAGGGCCGATGTGCGTCACGCGACGGTCAGCGGACCGTTATGAACCGTTCATCGCGAGCCGCGGCTGCGCGCACACCGCGGCCGTAGCGTGAAAAGGTGGTCGAGCGCGACGCCACCCGAGATTCTCGATCCGATCGGTTGAGCGCGTGCGGGTGAGCGCAATGCCCGGCCTGCGGACGCACTGGCATCCGGTTGGCACGGTCGATCGGATCGGCACGCGTCCGGTCGGCTTCCGTCTCCTCGACACCGACGTCGTCGTGTGGCGCGCCGATGCAACACTGTGTGCGGCGGTCGACCGATGCCCGCACCGCATGGCCCGACTAAGCAACGGCACGGTGACAAACGGGTGCCTCGAATGTCCGTATCACGCGTGGACCTTTGGTCGCGACGGCGCGGCGGTGACGATCCCGCAACTCGACGCGGGCACCGCGATTCCGCCGGCCGCGCGCCTGCGCATGGTGCACGTGGCCGAGCGTTACGGCCTCGTGTGGGTCGCGCTCGACGACCCCACGAAACCGGTCCCACATCTCGCCGAGGCCGAGCACCCCGGCTATCGGTTGATCCCCTCGTTCGACGAGTCGTGGCACGCGCCCGCGCCGTGGATCGCCGACAACGCCATCGACATCGCGCACGTGAACGTGGTGCACGCGACGACCATCGGCAATGCCGCCGAGCGCCGACTGGCGCCGTATGAGATCGAGCCGACCGCGCACGGCTTCGTGGCCCGCATGCGTCTGTCGGTAGCCGGTGCAAGCGTGCAGTCGGGGAGCAATGCGCCGACGGTCGAGCGGTCGATGGAGGTCGAGGTGCTCGGCCCGTTCACCACGCGGGTCGCGATCACGTATCCGAACGGCACCGAGCACGTGCTGTTCATCATGGCGTGCCCGATCGACGACACATCGAGTCGCTACCTTCAGCTCCTGGCTCGCAACGATCGCGAGGAGGACGTCGCGGCCGCGGATCTGCTGGCCCTCGATCGCGAAGTTGTTCGCGAAGACCGCCTGCTGTGCGAGGCGATGCCAGTCGACTTCGCCATCGACCCACGGCAGATCGTGAGCGTGCGCGCCGACCGCATCACCATCGAGTACCGCCGCTACCTCGCGGCCGCGGCCCTCGGCGAATGACGCTCTACGGTTTGACGGCGGTGGGCGGGCCCTCTTGTTCGCCGAACGTCGGCGTGAACTCGGTGCTGTAGTGCTCGAAGCGCGACTGCCAATCGAAATGGCCGTCGCCGTTGACGAGCCGGTCGAGGCACGACTCCCACCCGGCCGCGTTGCGCGCCACGTGGTTCGCGTCGAGCTCTTCGCTGAGCACGAAGCGGGTGCCGCCGTCGGGCGTGGGTGACAGCTCGAAGGTGATGATGTCGTTCGACCACGTGAACGACAGACGGCGCGGCGGATCGTACGCGAGCACGGTGCCGGGCAACGACGGCATCGTGCTGCCGTCGAAGTGATGCGTGAGCGTGGCGCCCACGCGCCATTCGTCGATCTCGATGCGCGTGGGGAACCACGTCTTCAAACCGTCGGCATCGGTGACCGCGTGCCACACGTCGGCGACAGGTCGAGGTAGGTGCCGCTCGAAACTCAAGATCGGGCGGCGGCCCGCGCGGAGGAGGGTGGCTTCGGTCATCGTGATGGTCCCTTCGGTTGCTTCGACGGTGGCGCGGTGAGGTGGCGCTCGAGCTTGTCGAGACTTTCGCGCCACATCTCGCGGTAGGGCTCGAGCCAGGCATCGAGCTCTCTCAACGGGTTCGGGTCGACGCGGTACAGCCGGCGCTGCCCGTCGACGCGCACGTCGACGAGACCCACGTTGCGCAGTACCCGTAAGTGCTTCGACACGAGGGGTTGGCTGAGCCCCACAAGATCGACGAGCGCGCCCACGGGCTGCTCGCCGTCTCGGAGCGCGTCGAGCAGGCGCCGCCGGTTCGGCTCGGCGATGGCCTCGAGTGCACGCGTCGTCATGCACCAAGTTATGCCACAGTAGTTATATGACTGTCAAGACATATGTTGGACGCGGCATCACCTGGTCGTGAGACGCTCGTCGAAGGCGTGCAGTTGCCAAGTCGCGGTTTACGACGCGCCGGCCGCCTCGCGGAATGCGCTGAGGTCGCCCCAGTTGTCGGCTTCGTCGAGCGGCTGCGTGGCATACGCGGCGGCGTACTGCGCGTCGATTTCGGCCGCGCGGTGACGGACGAGAAGCGCCGATAGCGCCTGGTCGATGAGCGACGCGTCGTTCCTGCCCACGCGGAGCGCGCGAGCGCGAGCGAGCAAGCCTTCGTCGACCGTGGTGCTCAATCGAATACGTGCCATGCCGCAACGATGCTACGACCATGCTGCAGCGCGAATGACGAAGCGTCGCATCGATGTCAGGGCGCTCTGTGGCTACACTTGTAGCCACACTGGGAGGTTGCGCCGTGAAGACCGTTGGAG
>JAYUFA010000487.1:0-25320 GCA_043738925.1 Actinomycetota bacterium | reverse complement strand
CTTGCACGATGCGCCCCTTGCAGTACGACTTGCGGCCCTCCACCCGATCGACCCACCCTTCGAACGTGAGGGGATGGAGCAAGCGCGTCGGCCGCTTGTACTCGACATGCAGATACGCGGTGGGCCCGGCGAGGCCGCTCTTCATGTTGGCGACGTTGAACACGCATCGGCCATCGACCGCAGCTCAGTCTCGCGGCCCGCGATACGTGGATGTGTCGACGGGCGAAACACGCCACCGAGTTGATTGAGATGCGGCTCGACCACGGCAGACCTCCTCGACGCGCGCCGCACGGAGGGTACCGTTACCCGACCAGCCACGCCGGGGGACCACAAATGGCTCTTGCCATCACCGAGGATCATCGCCAACTCGCTGCCGTTGCGAGTGACTTCTGCGCGCGCCACGACACGCTGGCGTTGGCGCGAGCGACTCTTGACGCCGACAGTGACGGAACACCGTTGTGGTCCGAGATTGCCGCACTCGGCTGGCTCGGCCTGCATCTGCCGGAGGAGTACGGGGGATCTGGCTACGGCCTCGCCGAACTCGGGGTAGTGCTTGAGGCAACCGGGGCCGCACTGCTGCCGGGGCCGCTGTTGCCGACGTTGATCGGTGGCGCCGTCGTCGCCCGCTGCGGTAGTGCCGCACTGCGAGGCCAATTGCTGCCGAGCATCGCCGCCGGCACTTGCATGGTCGGTGTCGGCCGCAACGACGGGCCGGTGCTCGGAGCGTTGCACGCCAACACCCTGTTGTTGAGTGACGGTGACGACATGCTTGTCGTTGCCGCCGACGCAGCTGGCGTGTCGATCACCGCACGCGGGAACCTTGACCGCACGCGGCGCAGCTCGTACGTGCATCTCGACGCGGCTGCCGTTGGCGCGGCGACCCGTCTTCCGGGTGGCGCAATCGTCGCGCGACGCGTTGGCCTCGCGCTGGCCGCAAGCGAAGCAGCGGGTGGCGCACGCGCGTGCGTGGATCTTGCGACCGCGTACGCGAAGCAGCGCGTGCAGTTCGCGCGCGTGATCGGCTCGTTCCAGGCAGTCAAGCACCTGCTGGCCGACGCGCTCGCCGCCGCCGAGCTCGCTACCGCGGTTGCGTGGGATGCCTTGCGCGCGATCGACGCTGCGGACGATCTGCGCACCGACGAGCAGGCAGCCTTCGCATGCGCCGTCGCCGGCTCGGTGGCGCTGAACGCATACGACACGTGCGCGAAGACCAATATTCAAGTGCATGGCGGCATTGGGTGCACCTACGAACACGACGCGCATTTGTGGTTCCGCCGCGCCACCGCGCTCACCGCGACGTTCGGCACGATCGACGGTCATCATCACGCCGTCGCGCAACTCGCTCGCAGTGGCGCCACGCGTGGCGCAGAGGTCGACTTGGGACCCGACGCCGACGCGTTTCGCAAGCAGGTGCGTTCGTTCGTCGAGCGCTACCAGACCCTCGGCGAGGCGGAGCAACCAGACGCGCTCGCCAACAGCGGCTATCTCTTTCCCCATTGGCCCGAGCCGTGGGGTCGGGGTGCGGGCCCGGTCGAGCAACTTGTCGTGGAACAGGAGCTGCGACGCAAGGTGCGCCAGCCCAACATGGGTCTCGCATCGTGGAACCTGCCGACGATCATCGCCTATGGCACCGCTGAGCAACAGGAGCGTTGGGTCGGCGGCACCCTGCGTGGCGAGCATGTGTGGTGCCAGCTGTTCAGCGAACCTGATGCGGGCAGCGACCTTGCGTCGTTGAAGACACGCGCCGACAAGGTCGACGGTGGTTGGCGACTCAACGGCCAGAAGGTGTGGACATCCATAGCGCATCTCGCGACGACCGGCCTTTGCGTGGCGCGTACGAACCCACACGCGCCGAAGCACAAGGGCATCAGTTGTTTCGTGGTCGATATGAAGGCACCCGGCGTCGAGGTTCGGCCGCTGCGCGAGCTCACGGGCCATCCCACGTTCAACGAGGTCTTCTTCAACGACGTGTTCCTGCCCGATGATGCGCTCATCGGCGAGGTCGACCACGGATGGTCGGCCGCGCGCACGACGCTCGCGAACGAACGGGTCTCTTTGTCAGGCGCGGGTACTGCCGTCTTCGCAACGAGCGCACGCGGGTTGTTCGATCTCGCGGAGCGTTGCTGCCCCGACGACGCAACGGTGCAGGGCCAGATCGGCGAGCTCATTGCGCAACACCAGGCGATGGATCTTTTGGGCCTTCGCCGTGTGGGCAAAGCGCTCGAAGGAAGCGAGCCCGGAGCGGAAGGCAATGTGGGCAAGCTGCTCGGCAGCGAGCACGACAAGCGGGTGACCGACATGGCCATGCGCATCGCCGGCGCCGACGCGGTCTTCGACGACGAGCACCTGGCGATGTGGACGAACAGCTACCTGTTCAGTCGCGCGCTGTCGATCGCCGGAGGCACGTCGCAGATCCTGCGCAATGTGATCGCCGAACGCCTGCTCGGCCTGCCACGCGAGGTGGAACCGAAGCCATAGGCCCCGGCGGCGCTCGACGCCCATAGGACAGGCGTCGTTCGCCAGGATGGATGCTCGATCAAAGCGACTACTCTTCGCTCGTTCTCCAGGGAGGGATAAGTATGGCAATCAATCCCGATGCGGTTGGCGCGCAAGGCGAGCCGAGCACGTTCAGCTGGGACAGCACGTCCAGCATCCTCTACGCACTTGGTGTCGGCGCGGGCATGAGCGACCCCACCGGGTTCGAACTCGAGTTCACCACCGAGAACTCGCACGGCATCGAGCAGAAGGCCCTGCCGACCATGGTGGTGGTCGTGTCGTTGCGCAGCGAGATGAAAGGTTCCGGGCCGCTTGCGCAGCTCGGCTCGTTCAACCCCGCGATGTTGGTCCACGGCGAGCAGTCGTTCACGCTGCACAAGCCACTGGCGCCCGAAGGAAGCGCGTCGGCCTCGTCGCGCATCGCCGCGATCTACGACAAGGGCAAGGCCGCCGTCGTGGTGCTCGAATCGACCGCGACCGATATTGATTCGGGCGACAAATTGTTTACTACGTCGACCTCGATGTTCATTCGTGGCGAGGGCGGATGGGGTGGCGATCGCGGACCGTCGGCCAAATTCGTCGCGCCGGAGCGCTCGCCCGATCACGTGGTGTCGTATCAAACACGCCCCGATCAGGCGTTGCTGTATCGACTCAACGGCGATCGCAACCCGCTGCACAGCGATCCACAGTTCGCGGCGATGGGCGGCTTCGACAAGCCCATCCTGCACGGCCTGTGTACGTACGGGTTCACCGGTCGCGCACTGTTGCACGCGGTGTGCGATAGCGACCCCGCCCGCTTCCTCAGTATGGCTGGGCGATTCGCGTCGCCCGTGCTTCCCGGCGAGGCGCTCGACGTGAAGATCTGGATCGATGCCAACACGGTCACCTTCCAGACCTACGTCGGCGACCGGCTGGTGTTCGATGCCGGCGCGATGACGTTCGCGTGACCATCGCGGGGTTCCCCGAGCACTTCGTGTGGGGAACCACTGCGTCATCCGTCGGCGCCGACGGCGTGGCGCCAACCGCTGACTGGTCGGCATGGGAGCGCGATAGCCGCGTGCCCCGCTCTGCGGACGGGAACGGTTGGGCCACGAACGCAGCCGACGACGCGCTGTTGTTGAAGTCACTCGGCCTTGGCGCAGTCCGGGTCACGGTCGAGTGGGCGCGACTCGAACCGCGCGAAGGCATCATCGACAACGGCCGGGTCGCGCACGAACGCGAGGTGCTCAGCGCGATCCGGGCCGCGGGTCTCGTGCCCTGGGTCACCCTGCAGCACGGTTCGCTGCCCGGCTGGTTTCACGACGATCAAGGCGGCTTCCGCGACGATCATGCACGTACCTACTACTGGCCACGCCACGTCGACCGGTGCGCGGAATGGTTCGAAGGCCTCGTTGGCGGTTGGGTCCCGATCGAGGACCCTGTCGGGTGGGCGACACGCGGCTACCTGTTGGGCACGCGGCCTCCGGGGCGGCGTCATGTCGATCAGGCACGCGAGGCCATCATCGGCGCTCTCGACGCGAACCATCTGGCTTGGAAGCTGTTGCGCGGCGGTGACGTCCCGGTGATGGCCGTCCTCGGGCTCACCACGGTGCGCTCTGCGAGTCCCGAGGCTCGGGCCGAGGCCAAGCATTGGGACACCGTGCTCTGGGACGTGTTCCTCGGCACGCGCCGCGATGGAGTGCTCGACATACCCGGCGGACCGTCACTCGAACGCCTCGACATGGCTGGCGCGTTCGACGTCGTGGGCATCGCCTACCGCCCGCCCCTGCTCGTCGGCGACGACACCACGCTCGGACCGTACCCAGCGCGGGCGCGCGTCGACAGCAGCGGTTTCGCACCGAACCCCGAAGAGCTCGGCGAGACCGTTCGCCGCCTGGCCGAGCTCGCACCCGCGACGCCGATCATGATCGCGTCCGATGGGGTCGCCACGACAGACGACGCCTGGCGTGAGGAGTTGCTCCGCGCGACCATCATCGAGATGCGCCGAGCCATCGCCGATGGCGTACCGCTCACCGGGTACTTCCACGACACCGGCATCGACGGCTACGAGTGGGTCTACGGATTCGACGCGCCGCGGGGCCTCGTCAACCGCGATCGAACCCTGAAACCCAGCGCACGCGCGTTGCAAAGCCTGCTGACCACCTGAACGAGAACGACGTTCGCTCCTCATCGCACCATGGCGCCAGGCTCACAATCTCCTCACACCGCGTCGCCATCATGATCGTTGTCGCCACGAGCACCAGCTCCGGCCAGAACGAGGAGCAGTCCTATGAAGAAGCAGTTCATCCGCAAGTCCATCGCCGGTCTCGTCATGGCCGGAGGTTTGATTGCCGGCACCGCCGGCATCGCCGCCGCCGAAACCGGAACTCCCGGGGGCACCGGCGCACCGTCGCAAGCGCGCACCGAGCAGGTCTGCAAACGCGTCGAGAGCGCGTTCGACCGACTCAAAGCGCTCGACGAAAAGCTTCATGACCACTACAGCAAGCTTGTCGCCGCTCGCGACAAGGCCGTTGCCGACGGCAATACCGCGCTGGCAGCGAAGCTGACCACACGTCTCGACCGTGTCAAGGACCGCCACGCGCGCATCGAGGCCAAGCTCAAGAAGGTCCACGACCGGGTGCAAGACCGCTGCGCCCTCGGCGATCCGACGCTGGCCCCGCTCAGCTGACGCCCGTCAACCCGTATTTGCGCAACTGCGGCTGAGCGTGTCGTTCGCTCAGCCGCGGGAGCGGTACTCGGCGCGGCCTCCGGCGGCGTCTTTGTTCAGACGCTTCGAGAGGTGCAGACCCTCGAGGATGAATTCGACCGCGCTGGCAATGACCGCGGGTGCTTCGGCGTTGGGCTCGTCAGCCAACAGAGCTTGCACCGGAGCGTCGAGCGCGGGCATGGACTTGAGCAAGGCGAGGTAATCGGTGGCCAGGATGTCCTCGCCGGCGCTGACGGTGACCCCATCGTCGAACGCTTCGATTACCGCACGATGGGTGGCCGCCGGCACGGCATCCTTGAACACGCCGAGCACCGCAGCGCGCACGAGGTGTTCGAGGATCTCACCCTCGCGGCCGTCGTCGAGCGTCTCGAACTCGACCTTGCCGGTCGTCGACGAAGCGAGTGCGTCGAGGTCGGAAACCCGCGGAACTACCAGCGTTTCGCCGGTGCGCAGTGAGCGGCGCATCGCGTTGGCCACGAGCGTTTCGTAATTGGCCACCGAGAGGCGCACGGAAACGCCCGACCGTTGGTTGATGTGCGAGCTCTTGCGGGCGAGTTGCGTGAAGGTCGCGATGACCTCGCCCATGAACTCGGGAACGTTGACGGCAATATCCGTCGGCAGCTCAGCTTCTTGCTCGACGATCGTGAGCTCGGTAGCCGCATCGAGCGGGTAGTGCGTGCGGATCTGTGCGCCGAATCGATCCTTCAACGGCGTGATGATCCGGCCGCGGTTGGTGTAGTCCTCGGGGTTGGCCGATGCGAACAGCATCACATCGAGCGGCAGCCGCACCTTGAACCCGCGGATCTGCACATCGCGCTCTTCGAGGACGTTGAGCAAACCGACCTGAATGCGCTCGGCCAAGTCGGGGAGTTCGTTGATGGCGAACACGCCGCGGTTGGTGCGCGGCACCAAGCCGTAATGCAGCACCAACTCGTCGCTGAGGTAACGGCCCTCCGCGATCTTGATCGGATCGACCTCGCCGATCAGGTCGGCGATCGACGTATCGGGAGTGGCCAACTTCTCGCCGTAGCGATCCGAACGATGAACCCAGTCGATAGGTGTGTCGTCGCCGGCTTCGGCAAGGAGATCACGGGCCTGCTTCGAGATGGGGCTATAGGGATCGTCGTTGATCTCGGACCCTGCGACGATGGGCATCCACTCATCGAGCAGTGAGGTCAGCGACCGGATCATGCGAGTCTTGGCCTGACCGCGCTCGCCGAGAAAGATCACGTCGTGCCCGGCCAGCAGTGCGTTCTCGAGTTGCGGAATCACCGTGCGCTCGTAGCCCAGCACCGTCGGAAACAGCGGCTCGCCGCTGCGTATGCGATCGATGGCGTTGTGGCGCAACTCGACCTTGACCGGACGCGATTGCCAACCCGAGGCGCGCAGCGCAGCAAGTGTGCGCGGATGGTTCGTCATGCGCTCACGCTAGTGGGATCGCAACGCTTACGGGTGGGCGCACCCTGGCGGAGACTGGTCGATCAGCCGACCGCAAACAGCGCGCCCAGACGCCGACCCATGTCCTGCGCCGGCTCGGCCGGCGCATAGAAATGGCCCTGCGCTCGACGACACCCGAGTGCGCGCAACGCCGCCGCCTGTTCGGCGGTTTCGACCCCCTCCGCAACCACGTCGAGCCCAAGGGCGTGACCGAGGTTGACCAGCGTCGACACGACCAGCGCGTCGCGACCGTTCTCGCACAACGCGGCGATGAAACGACGATCGATCTTGACCGCCTCGATCGGAAACCGTTCGAGATAGGACAAAGACGCGTAGCCACTGCCGAAGTCATCGATCACGACACCCACTCCGAGGCGCCTCACACGTCGCAGCGTGTCGATCACTGTTTCGACGTCGCCGCCGATCGCCGCCTCGCTCACCTCGATACTCAACCGGTTCGGCTCGAGCCCCGACCGCAGCAGCGCCTCGGCGATGTCGCCCACGAAATGCGCCATAGCCAACTCGCGACCCGACACGTTGATGCGTAACAACAGCGCCGGGTTGATCGCGCCCCAGGCAACGGTCTGGTCGCACGCGGCGCGCAAGACAAACGAACCGATCTCCGCGATGAGCCCCGAGTTTTCCGCAAGAGCGATGAACTCGCTCGCCGGCAACACGCCACGGGTCGGATGGTTCCATCGCGCAAGCGCCTCGACCGCAACCACACGACCCGTGTCGATGTCGACCTCGGGGAGGTAGTGCACCACGACCGCCGAGGAATCGATCCCCTCACGCAGAGCTGTCTCCAGATCAAGGCGCGTCCGCCACGCCACGCGCATCGCCTCGTCGAACACCTCGCACCGATTCCGGCCGAGTTGCTTCGCTTGGTACATCGCGTGGTCCGCGCCGCGGAGCAAGTCACCCGGATCGCGATCAGACGGCACGGAGATCGCGGCGCCGATACTGGCGCTCGGCGTGACGAACCGCCCGCTGATTTCCATTGGCCGACCGATCTCGACCCGCAGCTTCTCCACAAGGCGCTCGACCTCCGAACGTGTGGAGACGTTGCACAGCACGATCGCAAACTCGTCGCCTCCCAATCGGGCGACGACGTCGCCGCCGCGTATCGACGCGCGTAGCCGCTGGCCGACTATCCGCAACAGCTCGTCGCCCGCGGCATGACCGTGCGCATCGTTGGTGCGCTTGAAACGGTCCAGGTCGACGAAGAGCACGGCGAGGCTGCGATCACCTTCCGCATGCTCCAACAACTCGCGCTCGAGTTGCTCGACGAACATCGAACGATTGGAGAGACCCGTAAGCGAGTCGGTCGTGGCCTCGATCGCGAGCTGGCGCTGCATCTGATGGCGCTCGGTGACGTCGACCGCGAACAACAACATCGAGACCACGTTGCCGTGCTCGTTCACCTCGGGCACGCCGCGAGCGTCGAACCACACCTCGCCGTGGGGGGTGTGCACATTGACGTGTGCCTCAGCACGTTCGCCAAGGTCGAACACGCGGACCAGGCCCTCGTCGAACGCCTGACGCGCGTCGTCATCGACGATGAGGTCGCGCAACAACAGGCCGTGCAGGTCCGACGGCACGAGATCGCCGAACCTGCTGACCTCGCGACTGGCCAGCAGGATGCGCGAATCGCGATCGACACGAAATATCGCCGCGGGCGCGTCATCAATCGTCGCGCGCCAGCGGGCCTCGCTCGCTGCAAACGCGTCACGTTGGTGGCGAAGCTGCCGTTCGAGCACCGATCGCCACAGGCCATGACCGATGAGCGATGACGCGACACGGATGACGCGCAGCTCCCACTCGGCCCACGCGCGCGAGGTCAACGACGTGAAGGCCACCATCGCTACTCGGTCGTCACCGATGAACGAGCGACAAACCCGCAGCGACGGTGCGGCTCGGCTTCCAGGACCAGCTGACGAGCAACCATCGGCGGGAGCATCCGGTGTCTCCGGGAGAAGCAGCACCCCGCCGACGTCTCGCGCGGACAACATCATCGAACGCACCGCCGCGGGCACCCCGGGCTGCGAAACCGAGCGGCCGCTGCGCGAAACCGAGACGTAGTCGTCGATCTCGTGAGGCCACGAGCGTTGCATGATGTATGCAGCGGCGCGGTCGACACGTACGAACCCGCACAACGCGGCGAGCGCTCGTTCGAGACCAGCCAACGGCGTGTCAGACGTCAGCAGCAACGTGGCAAAGCGCGACAGGAACTCCGCGACCGTCGCAGCATTCGGCATTGCGATGCCCTCGAAGTCCCCAGGCGCGACCACACGACGACTCCGTGGGCCGGCGACCGCCGGTGGCGTCGCGGCGTCGTCGGTCGACCGAACAGCCATCGGTAGGTTGCATCGGAAGTCACGACAGTCGGCTTTACAGACCGAACGGCCCTTCTCCGTGCAGGTCACGCACCGCGAGTAGCGTGTCGACGGTGGAGCTGACCGGTCCCTGGAAGGCCCAACTCGCCGACGAGGACCTGCGTCGAGTCTTCCACCTGCATGAATACGACGACACCGCATGGTCCGAGATCGCGGTGCCGGGGCACTGGCGTACCTCGGCAACGTTCGCCGCCACCGACGGCCCACTGTTGTACCGAACCCGATTTTCCTGCCCTGCTCCGGCCGCCAACCGCCGCGCCTGGGTCGAGCTCGGTGGGGTCTTTTCTCAAGGCGACGTCTGGCTCGACGGCTCCTACATCGGCGATACCGACGGCTATTTCTTCTCGCACAGCTTCGAGATCACCGATCAGCTGCACGAACGCTCCGACCATCTGCTCGCCGTCGAAGTCGGCTGCCCTCCGGTGACCGACCCGGCCGAGAAACGTTCGCTCACCGGCGCGTTCCAAGACGGCGGCCATCTTCCGGCCGGCTGGAACCCGGGGGGAATCTGGCAGCCCGTGCAGGTCATCGAGACGGGGCCCGTCGCCATCCGCCACGGGCGGGTCGTGTGTACCGACGCGACCGACGAGCGCGGGGTGCTCGCGATGCGGCTCGTGGTCGACACCGTGGAGGCTCGCACGGTGACCATGCACACCCGCGTTGCCGGCACCGAACACGAGCACGCGGTGTCACTGGCAGCCGGCGAGAACCGTATCGAGTGGACCATCAACATCGCGTCGGTCGAGCGTTGGTGGCCGCACGCGCTCGGCACCCAAGCGTTGCACGACGTTCGTGTCGAGGTGCGACTCGATACCGGCGAGCTCAGTGACCAACGCACGTGGCGCACGGGCTTTCGGACCATCGAAATGCACAACTGGATCTGGACGATCAACGGCGAGCGGTTGTACCTCAAGGGCGTCACGCTCTCGCCCGTTCGACCCGACCTGGCCAACGCGACGCGCCACGAGATCGCGGCGACGCTGGGTGCCATCCGCGACGCAGGGTTTGACTTCGTGCGTGTGCATGCGCACATCAGCTGTCACGACTTGTACGAGATCGCGGACGAACTCGGGCTACTTGTGTGGCAGGACTTACCGCTCTTGCACCGGTTCTCACGGTCGGTGCGAACACAAGCGTCACGTCAAGCGCGTGAGGCCGTCGACCTGCTCGGCCACCACCCATGTGTGTTCGTCTGGTGTGCGCATGACGAGCCGTACACGTTGAGCACGCCGCGGCGCGCTCTGGCGCCGGGTCTGCTGCGTCAACAGCTCCCCACCTGGAACCGTTCGATCCTCGATCGGTCACTCAAACGAGTGCTGCAACGCAACGACAGCTCGCGCCCGGTGATCGCGCATTCCGGCGTCGCCCCGCATCTACCGCAACTCGACGGCACCGATGCCCATTTGTGGTTCGGTTGGTACGGCGGCAAGGCGGCCGACCTCGCCCAGCTCGCTCGCGCGGTGCCACGCCAGGTGCGCTTCGTGTCGGCATTCGGCGCGCAAGCCGTGCCCGCTGCCGCGGATTTCGTCGAAGCCGAGCGGTGGCCCAATATCGACTGGCCGCGCCTGGCCGCCCAGCATGGACTTGACGCCGATGTCATGGCCGAAGTTGTTCCGCCGGAGGACTACCAATCGTTCGACGCCTGGCGCGAGGCCACGCAAACCCACCAGGCCGAGGTGATTGCGCGCACGATCGAGACACTGCGCCGGCTCAAATATCGCCCGAGCGGGGGCTTCAGCGCGTACCGCTGGCAGGACGTCACACCCCAGATCGGGTTCGGCCTCTGCGATCATCTCGGTAACCCCAAGGCTGCGCTCGGCGCGTGCATCGCGGCGTGTCGGCCGCTCATCGTGGTCAGCGACCTCCTGGCGCCCACGGTTGCGCCCGGCGCCGAGGTCACCCTCGGGGTGCATGTGGTGAGCGACGAGCGAGACGAGCGCTCGAACGCTCATGTCCGTGCGTGTGTCACGGGGCCGCTCGGGGAGCGATCGTGGGAATGGACGGGTGACATCGCCCCGGACGCGTGTACGCGCGTCGGCGAGCTGTCATGGATCGCGCCGAGCATCGACGGCCCCATCACGTTGATGCTCGAACTGGTCTGCGACGACATCACGATCACCAACCGGTACACGAGCCGGGTCGAGGCATCGCGGCGGCTCCGCTGATTGAGCGCCCACGCGAGGCCTTAGTTCGTCACTGCGCCGAAGACCCGGGTATCTTCGCTGACGCTGTCGCCCCGGGGGCAACAGGGAGGAACCCGCGCATGTCTCAGACCCTGCGGCCTGGTCGCGTCGAACCAGTGCACAAGAAGGCGCGCAAGCTGCCCTTCCCGTTCAACATCTATCAGACCGCGATTGGCAAGAAATGGGTGATGGCCCTGACCGGCATCGCCATACTCGGCTTTGTGTTCGCCCACATGGTCGGCAACCTCCACTTGTACGAGGGTCCGAACCAGGTGAACCAATACGGCGAGTCGCTCCGCGAACTCGGCGGTCACCTCGCGCCGCGCACGCTCGTTCTCTGGATCATGCGCGTTGGGCTCGCGGCGGCCTTCGTGTTGCACATTCACTCGGCTGCCTCGCTCACCCGAATGAACCAGACGTCGACGGCGAAATACCAAAGCCCGCGTGAGTACGCGGCGGCGAACTTCGCCAGCCGCTCGATGCGCTGGACCGGCGTGATCATCGGGCTGTTCGTGATCTTTCACCTGATGGATCTCACGTGGGGGGTGTGGCTCGGCGACACCTACGTGCGCGGCGACGTCTACCACAACGTCACCGAGAGCTTGAGCACGATCCCCGTGATGATCATCTACATCGTGGCCAACGTGGCCCTGGCGATCCACATCTTTCACGGCGTGTACTCGATGTTCCAGAGCCTCGGCATCAACAACCCGACCATCAACGGCTTGCGGCGCAACTTGGCCGGCGGGCTCGCAACCATCATCCTGCTCGGGAACTTGAGCTTCCCGATCGCAGCCGCTACTGGGTTCTTCAACGAGGATCACTGCAAGCCGCGTGCGGCTGCGCAGGCAGGCCAGTTGAAGGTGTGCAGCGGCACCAAGGCCGCCGTCGGAACGGGGTACTGATCATGATCGGTGAACTGAACTCGAACATCCCCGCCGGGGCGCTGGAAGACAAGTGGACCGACCACAAGTTCTCTATGAAGTTGGTGAACCCGAACAACAAGCGCAAGTTCACGATCATCGTGGTCGGCTCGGGGCTTGCGGGTGCCGCGGCCGCTGCGTCGCTCGGTGAGCTCGGCTACCGGGTCAAGCTTTTCACCTTCCACGACTCGCCGCGGCGCGCCCACTCGATCGCTGCGCAAGGTGGCATCAACGCCGCCAAGAACTACAAGAACGACGGCGACAGTGTGCACCGCTTGTTCTACGACACGGTCAAGGGCGGCGATTACCGGGCCCGTGAGGCCAACGTGCATCGCCTGGCCGAGGTCTCGGTCAACATCATCGATCAGGCTGTCGCACAGGGCGTTCCATTCGCACGCGAGTACGGCGGTCGGCTCGACAACCGCTCGTTCGGCGGCACGCAGGTTTCGCGTACGTTCTACGCGCGTGGTCAAACAGGTCAGCAACTGTTGCTCGGCGCATACAGCACGCTCATGCGGCAGGTCGCGGCCGGCACCGTCGAGATGCACACGCGCAGTGAGATGCTCGATCTCGTCGTGGCCGATGGGCGTGCGTCGGGTGTTGTGGTTCGCAACGTGGTCAGCGGAGAGATCAGTTCGCATGCGGGCCACGCGGTTCTGCTCGCCACCGGCGGCTACGGCAACGTGTACTTCCTCAGCACCAACGCGAAGATGTCCAACGTCACCGCGGCGTGGCGTGCGCATCGCCGGGGCGCACTGTTCGCGAACCCGTGCTACACGCAGATCCATCCCACCTGCATTCCCGCGGGCGACGAGTTCCAGTCGAAGCTCACGCTCATGTCCGAGTCGCTGCGCAACGACGGTCGCATATGGGTGCCCAAGGCGCACGACGACAAGCGGTCGGCCGACGCCATCCCCGAAGCCGAGCGCGACTACTTCCTCGAACGCAAATACCCGTCGTTCGGCAACCTCGTACCGCGCGACGTCGCGTCACGCAACGCCAAGACCGTCGTCGACGAAGGTCGCGGCGTCGGCCCATTGAAGAACGGTGTGTTCCTCGACTTCGCGGAAGCCATCGCCCGCGATGGCCGACCCGCCATCGAGGACCGATACGACAACCTGCTTCAGATGTACGAACGCATCACCGGTGAGGACCCGTTCAAGGTCCCGATGCGCATCTATCCCGCAGTGCACTACACCATGGGCGGGCTCTGGGTCGACTACAACCTGATGTCGAACGTGCCCGGCCTGTTCGTGCTCGGTGAGGCGAACTTCTCCGACCACGGCGCGAACCGCCTTGGTGCATCAGCGCTCATGCAGGGCCTGGCCGATGGTTACTTTGTCGCCCCGGCCACCGTGAGCAACTATGTCGCGGACCTCCTCGGCAAGAAGATGCCGGACACCACCCACCCCGCGTTCGTCGAATCGACCAAGCAGGTCGACGACGAGACCAAGCAGTGGTTGGCGGTCAAGGGCACCAAGTCGGTCGATTACTACCACCGCGAGCTCGGCAAGATCATGTGGGAATACGTCGGCATGGCTCGCAACAAGACCGGCCTCGACAAAGCCGTGTCCGAAATCCCGGCGCTGCACGCCGAGTTCCGCAAGAACGTACGAGTGCTCGGCTCGGGAGACACGCTCAACCAGTCACTCGAAAAGGCGGGCCGCGTCGACGACTTCTTCGAGCTCGGCCTGTTGCTCGCCCGCGATGCGCTCGAACGCGAAGAGTCCTGTGGTGGCCACTTCCGCGAAGAGCACCAAAGCGACGAAGGCGAAGCGCAGCGCGACGACGAGAACTTCGCGCACGTCGCAGCATGGGAGTGGACGGGCGACGGTAAACCACAGGTCCGGCACAAAGAAGAGCTCACGTTCGAAGTCGTTCACCCGTCGACCCGGTCGTACAAGTAGGGAATGGCGAGATGACCAAACACCTCAACCTCACGCTCAAGGTTTGGCGCCAGGACGGCCCCGACGCGAACGGCCGCTTCGAGACCTACGAGGCGCGCGACATTGCCGACGACGCATCGTTCCTCGAGATGCTCGACGTGGTCAACGAGCGGTTGATCACCGAGAACAAGGAACCCATCACCTTCGAGAGCGACTGCCGCGAAGGCATCTGCGGTACCTGTGCGCTCACCATCAACGGCATTCCGCATGGCAAGGAAAAAGGTACCGCTACCTGCCAGTTGCACATGCGAAAGTTCAACGACGGCGATCACATCGCCATCGAGCCGTTCCGGGCGAAGGCGTTTCCGGTCATCCGCGATCTCGCCGTCGACCGCAGCCCGCTCGATCGGATCATCGAAGCCGGTGGCTTCATCTCGGTGAACACGGGCGCGGCGCCCGAAGCCAACCTCACGCCGGTACCAAAGCCGGTGGCCGACGCGGCCATGGACGCTGCGGCGTGCATCGGTTGTGGCGCATGCGTCGCGGCGTGCCCCAACTCCGCCGGTCAGCTGTTCACCGCGGCCAAGGTGCAGCACCTCAACCTGCTGCCCCAAGGTCAGGCCGAGCGGTGGAAGCGCGTCGAAGCCATGGTCGAGACCATGGAGGAGTTCTTCGGATCGTGCACGAACCACGGCGAGTGCCATGAGGCGTGCCCGAAAGAAATCAGTCTCGACTTCATCGCGTACATGAACCGCGACTACATCAAGTCGAAAATGAAGAACCGCAAGCTCGCCAGCCAGTAGCCGCCGTTCAGTCTCGGCGCTGAATGAGCTGAGCCAACTCGGCACCGAACGCAGCCGGTACCTCGTGACCGAGGCCTTCGATCACGACGAGCGTTGCGTCAGCCAAGCCTTCGGTCAACGCGCGCCCGTGTTCCATAGAGAACACGGGGTCTGCCGTGCCATGCACCACCAGCGTGGGTACGACGATGTTCGACAGCACATCGACACGCGATGGCGACGCGCCTGCCGCTATACCGTGACCGCTCTCGTGACACCACGCCCGCGCAAGTTCAGCCTCAGCCAGCGCTCGTTGCGTAGGTTCGTCAAATGCATACCTCGTGCCGGCGAGCATCCGGTACAGGTCGACGATCCATCTGATGCGGTCGTCTTGGGTGCGCGGTGGCGGAGCGAACATACGCTCGGCCATACGGTCGACGAACCAATCGGCCGCGAACGGCAGGCGGTCATCGCCCAGCCCCGGTGTCGACGCGACGAGCGTCAGACGTTTCACTCGCGAGGGTTTGTCGAGCGCGATCAATTGCGCGATCGCGCCGCCCATGGAAAATCCGACGAGGTGGGCGGTCGCAATGCCAAACGCATCGAGCAACGCAACCGCATCGGCCGCGAGGTCATCGAGCCGGTAGGCCGCGTCAGGATCGATCTTGGTACTCGCGCCGCTGTCACGATGGTCGTAGGCGATCACACGATGTCCGGCGTCGACAAGCGGTTCGATCAACGTTGACGGCCACCGCAACGTGGTCGCGTCGCTACCGGACAGCAGAAGGATCGGTGACCCATCGACCGGGCCGTGTTCTTCGACCCACAGGTCGATGCCATTGGCCGAGATCAACATGGCGCGCACCGTTCTATCCACGCCGGCATCGTTGCATCATCGGCGCGTGCATCACGCACGACGCACAATGAGCGGTCGACTTGGAACGTGTGTGCGCCGACGCGAACAAGCAACGGTGCCTTCCCGAGCACCGACACGATAGGCATCTCACCCACCGTGGAACCCGCCGACGTGAGCGCGCGTCGCCACGGCGCAGCCCAGGGGTGAGGCGTTCCCCACAGGTGGCGACGCGAGCCGAACCCGTCGAATTCGATACGTTCGTCGCCGACCAATACGTCGCCGTGCACGCGACACGCGATGTCGTAGCGAGCGCTTTGGGGCTCGCTCCAAGAGGTGATCGACCCAACGGTGTCCCATTCGAGATCGAGCCCAAACGGCACGCGTTCGCCCCACATGCGGCCCAGCGCTTCACTCGGGTCTTCGAGTTCCATCGCGAACGCTTCAAGCCCCACGGTCACATGATCGAACGGCACCAGGCATTCGATGTCGACCCACAAGCCCGATGCCCGCACCTCGAGACGACGCGGCGCGGCAAGTTCGTCATCGACAAGCGCGAGCAGCCGGCGACCGGGGCGCACGAGACACGCAGAGAACACGGCGGGCTGAACACCACCGAAAAACGTCAGCTGCAGCGCACCGGCCACGGCGCCGTCGTCGTCAACGAAATCGAAGGCGAAATGCTCGCACCACGTCGGGTCGGGCGGCGGCGTGTGCTTCTGCTCGTCGCCAGCGTCAAGACTCATGTCGTCAGCCTCGCACGACGACGAGAACACGCAACGATCGTGCCACGATGATCGTCCATGAGCTCCTCGTTCGAACGAGATACCACCGTCACCAGTGTCGGCGGCGGTCGTTACAAGGCAACGATCGTCGAGAACTGGACAAACACCGGTGGCCCGAACGGCGGCTTCACCGCGGCGTTGCTGTTGCGCACCGCGATCAGCCACCTCGATGACGCGGCCATGCAGCCGCGCTCGTTCACCACACATCTGATCGGGGCGCCCGCCGTCGGGCCCTGCGAGCTGACCGCGGTCACTGAACGGCACGGTCGAACGGCAGGGTTCGTCACCGTGCGGCTCACGCAGAGCGACCGCATCATGGCCACCGCGTCGGTCGTGTTCGTCGGGCGCCGCCCCGCGCTCGAACCGTTCACACAGCGCGCCATGCCAAACGTGGCGAGTGCGCACGCCCTCGTCAATCGTCGCGATGTGCGCCGTGAGGTGCCGCGCTACATCGCGCACTACGACCAGCGTTTCTGGACCCCCGACCTCACCGGTGACGGCGTAGCCAAGGTCATCGGTTGGACGCGCTTTGTCGATGCCCAACCTTTCGACGCGGTGGCCATCGTCGCGATTGCGGACTCGTTTCCGCCACCTCTGCTCGCGCGGACCTACAACGTCGCGGGCGCGCTCACACTCGACTACACCGTGCACTTCCGTACCGAGCTACCCGCGGCGGCCACGTCGGCCGACGGCTTCGTCCTCATGGAGACCGAGTCGAACTTCTGCCAGGAAGGACTCGTCGAGGAAGACGGCTGGATCTGGGCACCCAATGGCACGCTTCTCGCGCAAGCGCGTCAACTCGGCTTGATGCTCGCGACCAACCCCGAGAACCAGCGCGGAGAGGTGAGCCCATAGGATGTTTTGGTGGCAACGTTTCTGAGCGCCGAGTGGATTGACGAACTCGATGCCGCCGCGGCAGCGATCACTGTTGAGGCGCTCCCCGCGTTGTGTATCGAACATCTCGTCGACGACTTCGTGTACCACGTGGCCTACGAAGACAGCCGCGTTCGCTTTCGCGTCGGCGAAGCGCAGCAACCAACGGTGCGCATCACGACCGACCGTGTCACGGCCGCATCGATCGCCCGCGGCGAACTCAGCGCGCAGCGCGCGTTCATGAATGGCTTTCTGCGCGTTGATGGCGACACGCTTCGGTTGGCGAATGCGCAGCCGTCGCTGCGGCTGCTTCCCGACTTCTTCGCCGACGTGCGCGAGACAACGGAGTGGTGAGATGCCCGAGCTGCCCGAAGTGCGCGCGCATGCGGAACGGCTCACCCAACAGTTCGGCAGTGCACGTCTACGTACGTTTCGCGCGCTGTCGTTCACCGCATTGAAGACCTTTGCGCCCGCGCCCGAGGCCGCGGTCGGCACGCCACTGATTGCAGTCACCACGCGGGGTAAGGCCCTGATCCTCGCCTTCGAGCACCAGTGCTTCGTCGTACACCTCATGCAGGGCGGCCGGCTGCGTCCCGACGCGAAGCAGGCGCCAAAAGTCAGGGGTGGCCTGGCTCGCTGGACCTTCGACGACGATCGGTCGCTGCTGCTCACCGAGGCGGGCACCGATCACAAGGCAGGGGTCTGGGTGCGCGAGGGATCACCCTCGATTGCCGGCACGCAGGAGCCGTTCTCCGCGCACGGTCCCGACGCCGACGCGGTGACCGTTGACGAACTCGCGGTCATCGTGCGCCGACCGCCCTCGGGGCGCTTGCACGGGTTCCTTCGCGATCAGCATCGCCTGGCCGGACTCGGGCGAAGACTGGCCAACGAGGTGTGCTGGACAGCACAGCTCTCGCCCTTCGCGGCAACCGGCAAACTCAACGACTTGGAGATCGGCGCACTGCACGCCGCGATCGCCTGCTGCATCGAGGACGGTCTTGCCTACGACCGCACGCGTGACGAGATGAGCGCGTCGAAGGATCGCCCCGGCGCCGTACACCATCGCGAGAAGCAGCCATGCCCGCGCTGTGGTGATGTCATCCGGGCAGTCGAATACGTGCGCTACACGGTGAACTACTGCGCGACGTGTCAGACCGCGGGCAAGATCCTTGCCGACAACACCACCAGCAAGTTCCTGAAGTAGCCCCACGCTTCCTGTAGCCCAGGGGGCGGGCTCAGAGGAGTCCGAGGTCGCGTACGGCTTCGCGTTCCTCTGCCAGTTCAGCCACCGAGGCGTCGATCTTGACGCGGCTGTAGTCGTCAATCTCCAGGCCTTTGACGATGGAGTACTTGCCGCCCGCACAGGTGCACGGGAACGACGAGATCAACCCCTTCGGCACGCCGTAGCTCCCGTCGCTCGGCACACCCATCGACACCCAGTCACCCGGCGCAGTTCCGAGCGCCCAGGAGCGCATGTGGTCGATCGCCGCGTTAGCCGCCGAGGCCGCAGATGAGGCCCCGCGTGCTTCGATGATGGCCGCGCCGCGCTTGGCCACCGTTGGAATGAACGTGTCGTTGATCCATGCCTGATTGTCGACCAGCTTGGCGGCGTTCTTGCCGCCCACCTTCGCGTGGAACAGGTCGGGGTACTGCGTGACCGAATGGTTCCCCCAAATCGTCATGTTCGTGACCTTGGTGATCGGGACGCCCACCTTGGCCGCGAGTTGGCTCACGGCGCGATTGTGGTCGAGCCGCGTCATGGCCGTGAACTGCTTGGCGCTGATGTTCGGTGCGTTGTTCATCGCGATGAGCGCGTTCGTGTTCGCCGGGTTTCCGACCACGAGCACCTTGATGTTCTTCTTCGCGTTGTCCGAAATAGCTTTGCCCTGCGGCTTGAAGATGCCACCGTTGGCCGACAGCAGATCGCTGCGCTCCATACCCGCCTTGCGCGGCATCGCTCCGACGAGCAGCGCGTAGTCGGCATCGGCAAAGGCAGTTGCAGCGTCGTCGGTCTTGACCACACCCGCGAGCAACGGGAACGCACAATCCTCGAGCTCCATGTGCACGCCGTCGAGGGCCTTCAGCGCGGGGGTCACTTCGAGCAGTTGCAGGATCACGGGCTGATCCGGACCGAGCATCGCGCCGCTCGAAATCCGAAACAACAATGCGTACCCGATCTGACCGGCTGCACCGGTGACCGCGACGCGAACAGGCTTCTTCGCCAAGGGGGGCTCCTGGGGAGAGTTGAACAGGCGCGATCGTACCGAAGCTGCTGAGGCGAAAGACCAGCCGGGAACGCATTGCAGTGCGTACGACCTATTCAAACCTCACGGCCTGACACCTACCGTCTGAACATCACCACACCAGCGGGAGAAGGCATGACTGGCTCAACGTCGCGCCGCGACCCCTTGCGGAAACGTGGCGCAAGCCAACCGGGGATGTCAGCGCGCTCCGAGGCCGACAGGTCATCGCGCGATAGCGAGATCGCAGGCGCAGCAGCACCCGTGCCAGTGCTGGTCGACGCCTCCGGACGGCGGGGTAGAACGGTCCGCACACTGGCTATCACCGGCGTCGCTGCACTCGCGGGCGTACTCGTCGCGATCCCTGCATCGCTGCTGCTGCCCGAGCAGCTCCATCAAGCCACGTCGGCATCAACCTCGCTGAACGGCGTGATCTTCATCGACGCCGATTGCAGCGGCAGCTACGCGCCCACCGCACCTCGCGTCGGTCCTCTCACCGTGAACCTGTTGCGGAGCGGCTCGGTCGTCGCCTCGACCACAGCCGGCAGCGACGGACTGTTCGCGTTCGACAGCGTGGGAGCGGGCTCGACATACGATGTTCAACTCACAGGCTTTCGGCTCGCGGGCGGCGACGCTGCGAACACGCTGTTCGCGGTGACACCCGAGCCGACAACCGGCCTCGTTGGGTTCGCATTGCCGCCAGTCGGATCGACCTGCGCCTCGGCGGCCGTATCAGTGCCAAGTGATCTGGGACGTGGTGACGACGGCGCTCCACGGCCCAACGGGCAGTGATGTTGCGTCGACGAAGCGCCAGTCGACCTTGCTCACGTCGCCAACCTTGAGGTAGTCGCGCACCGCAGGGGACAGGTCGATCCCGGCGCGCGTATCGACCGTATTCGCGGGCTGGGCGGTACCGAATACATAGGCCTTGTCGGTCTCGAGGTACGGACCGACGTCTTGCCATTGGGCGTAGACGTGCGTCGTGCCGACGCGAATCTCAACCCAGTGGTTCTTCAGCATCGACATCGACGCAGTCCACTTCTGCGTGGATGCCCAAGGAACGATCGACGCGGTCTCGGCCTTGCGCGCACCGTTGCTGTCGAAATCGTTGTACGGCAGCGCGACGTAGAACGGATTCTCGTGCGGAGTGAACAGCGGCGCATAGCCATTGCGATGCAGCGGATCATCGACGCCTCCGAAGTGCAGGAGCCAATCGTCGTCCCACGCGCTGGCAGCATTGGCGATGCCGCCGTTGGCGCTCGATGCGCCCTCACCAACCCAGAAGATCGTGGCGGTCACTGCCGTGTGCCACGGCACGCCCGCGGTCGTGGTCGTCGCGAGAGCCGTTGTGGTCGACGCGGGCGTCGTGGACACCGTCGTCGTTGCACCTGCCGTCGTCGTGGCGCGCACGGTGGTGGAGGTCGTGACGATGGTGGAGGTGGTGGCGCGCGCGGTGACGGTGGTGGTAGCGCCGCGCGCGGTGGTCGAGGTCGCGGCGATGGTTGTCGTGGTCGGACCAGCCGTGGTCGAGGTGGAACGTGCGGTGGTAGATGCGGAGCGAAAGGCACTGAGCGCGCCCGCCCGTGGCGCCGCCGAGGCCGAAGCCGCGCACCCGGCGATGACAAACAGCGCGAGGACGACCGCGCCCGATCGGGCCCGAGGGCGTCGTGTTGTGAGGGCCATCGAGTTACGACAGCTGCGGAGTGATCTCGGCCAATGCGTCGGTCATCGTGGCGACCGTGATTCCGCCGGCCTGAATGGCCTGGAGATACTGCGCCAGGTTGGCGGGTGTGGAGTCATAGATGTCACCAGGAGTGTTTGTGATGTCATGGAACACCAGGATAAGCCATGTCCCGTTCGCTTTGCTGGTCGCGACCCACGCATCGATATCGGCGCGGGTCGTCGTGCTCAACACGTTCTGCACCTTGAGCTGGTGAACATCGGTGTCGATTTTGCCGTTGTACCCCGAATTCACCGTTCGGTGCGACGAGTACACCGCGTTAATCTGCGTCAAGATCGCCGAGTTGTACTCACCGAACGGGCTCGCAAACGACGTCACCGGTCGACCGAGCAGCGTCTCCAGCGTGGTCTTCGGGACACGCAGTTGGCTGTCGACCTGAGCGGCGGTGAGCTGAGGCAGATGCGGATGGTCGATCGTGTGGGCGGCGATGTCCTGCCCTGCGGCGCTCAGCCCGACGAGCTGCGCGGTCGTCATGTAGTCGGGCGTATCGAGGAAGCCGGTGGTGATGTAGAAGGTGCCCTTCATGCCGTACTGCTGCAGCAACGGCAACGCTTGGGTCGAGTGCGAAGCCCACGCATCATCGAAGGTCAGCGAAACCAGCGGGCGCGTGAACGGATGGGGCACGTCGATGGAGAGTGAGTAGTCATCGGTTTCGAGCCAGCCAACGGCGGCGATGAGGTGATACACGGTGACGCTCGTGGCGCCGGCGGGGGCGACGAACGCTGTGGAGTACTTCGTCCACGTCGGGGCACCGACCGGATCGGCGAGCCACTGATACGACGTCCCTCCCGCATTCGTGAACACCGCCAACGTCTGGCTCGACACGTTCGAGCGATACCAATCGGTGAACCGATACGTCTGGCCCGGGGTCACCGACTTGGCGGTCGGCGTCCACTTCGCGTCACCGTTCGACCATCTGGTCACGTCGACGCGCAATGATCGAGAACCCGTGTGCGCAGCTCCGGTGGGGTAGCTGAACGCGGCTGTCAACGAGCCCCAAGAATCAGCCGAGAACGAGGCCGGCACCGTGGGTGTTGCGCTCGGCGTCTCGACGCTGCCATTGTCGAACATCTCGTTGGGTGGCGGCGCAACGACGTTCGCCACGGTCACCGAAACCGGCGCGCTGGTCACTGTCGACGTCGCAGACCGGGCAACCGCAGCCAGCGCATGCACGCCGTTGGCGGCCGTCGTCGTATCCCAAGACACGCCAAACGGCGCCGTGGTGTCCTCGACACCGACGAGTGCACCATCAATCGTGAACGAAACGCCCAACACCGGGCCGGACGCCGACGCCGAAAGCGCTACCACACCCGAAACGGAGGTTCCACCAACTGGCGCAACCAGTGCGACCGTCGTAGGCGGCACCGTCGTCGTCGTAGGCGGCGTTGGCGCGGTCACCGAATAGTCGTCGGTCTCGAGGTAGCCGACCTTGGCGAGCAGATGGAACACCCGGACCGACTGAGCGCCGGCAGGCGCGGTCAAGGTTCCCGACGCGTTCGTCCACGCTGCATTGGCAACCAGGTCTTTGATCCACACATAGGACAGCGCGCCTGTCGAGCTGCGCAGCTCGGCGGTGAGCTGGGTCGCCACGTTCGATCGATACCAGTCGCTGAAGGTGTACGTCGTCCCCGCCTGGATGGTCGCGGCGTTGAAGACCCACTTGGCATCGCCACTGGTGCGCTTGGTCATGTCGACACGCAGGCCACGTGCACCGGTGTGCCCCGTGGTTGTGTAGCTGAACGTGGAGGTATTCGTTCCCCAACCGCCGGTCGACCACTGGTCGGGAAGGCCGGCGTTCGAAGCGGCGGCGGTCTCGACAGACGGGTTGGCAACAAGCTCAGGCCCCGCCGCCGCAGCATTTCCCACGTTGAGTAGTGGAACAACGGCAGCAACGACTACCGCGGCACCCAGAGCCTTCAGAATATTTCGTGTGATCCCAGCCATCCTTCGATGCTGTCGCACCGCAGTCTGCCTCGCCATGGGCCAAATGAACCATAGTCGCTGGAAAAGCATGTCATGTACCGTTCGGACCGGCGGAACCGGGTAATCCAGACGGGATTTTGAACGTGGCGGCACAAGAGAAGAAGAGGGCAGAACGCCGATTTGGCCGTCATCTGCTGATCGCGCTGACCTCACTTTGTGTGGTATTGCTCTTTCCTGCGGTGCTGCTGGTTCGTCATCCGAATCTGATGATCGGATCAGGTGCGGTCAACCCCGAGGCCAAGGCGATCGCGCGCAACCCGGACCTCGCGAACGCAACGTCTGTCCTGTCGGTCGGCGGGGCCGGTCCGGTCTCGCTCCAGCTCAAACCGAAGACGGTGGCCCTGACCTTTGACGACGGTCCGAGCGAGCAATGGACCCGCGAAATCCAAGCTGTGCTCGACGAATATGGCGTGCCGGGCACCTTCTTCGTCATTGGAAGCAACGTGACGCGATATCCCGATGTGGTGCGCGATCTCGCAAAAGCCGGTCACGAGATCGGGAATCACTCGTATACGCACCCCGAAATGTCGACGCTGGCCGGCTGGCAGATGCAAGAACAGGTGCAACTCACCGATCGCGTCGTGCTCGGGATCACTGGGCAGCGCCCAAAGGCCTACCGTCCGCCGTACTCAGGCGGTTCGGCGTACCTCTCGCCGGCGGAATATGCCGCGGCGCAGAAGGCGCTGGGCGATACCGGCCACCTGGTCGTTCTCTCGGATCGGCTTCCGCGGGATTTCGACGAAGCGACCACCGTCGAAGAAGTTGCCGCCGACGCTATGCCCGTGAACGGCGCCAGTGCCGTAATAACCATGCACGACGCGGGCGGAGATCGATCAAAGACCATCGCGGCGCTTCGCATCCTGATCCCGCGGTTACAAGCCGAGGGCTACAGCTTTTCCCGAGCCTCGGACATCGTCGACCAATCGGTCGTGCCGCAGGCCATCTCGTCAACGGGTGAAAAGCGTCTCGGCCGTATGCTCATCGCCGCAACGAGTGTCGTCACCATTGGCTTTCGCGCCCTCTGGGTCGTCGCCATCGCCGGTGTGATCCTCGGCCTGCTTCGCATCACGATCCTGCTGTACTTCACCCGCCGGTACCGCCGAACGCGCGATCTCATCGCCGAACACTCGCTTCCGTATCGTGCGCCCGTAACGGTCATCATCCCTGCGTACAACGAAGAAGTCGGGATCGCCGAGGCCGTGCTGTCGATCGCGAACAACGACTATCCCGACGTTCGGATCATTGTCGTCGACGACGGCTCCAAAGACGCAACAGCCGAGATCGTCGGGCTCCTCCACCTTGACAACGTGACCCTCCTGCGCCAGGAGAACGCCGGAAAATCGGCCGCATTGAATGCCGGCATCGCGGCAGCCACCACCGAACTCGTCGTGCTGGTCGACGGCGACACGATCTTTGACCCGAACACGATCTACGACGTGGTACAGCCGTTCCGGAACCCGACGATTGGTGCCGTGGCCGGCAACGCGAAGGTAGGCAATCGCTCGAAGCTGATCACCCGTATGCAACATGTCGAGTACACCGTGGCGTCCGAGCTTGAGCGACGCATGTGGGGCGTGCTCGGGGTCAGCCCGTGCGTTCCCGGCGCGATCGGGGCTTTCCGTAAGGCCGCCCTCGTCGATGTCGGTTGCCTGAGCCAGGACACGCTCGCCGAGGATTCCGATCTCACGGTCGCGCTCGCACGGGCGGGATGGCGCGTCGACTACGTGGCCAGCGCACGCGCGTGGACCGAAGCCCCGTCCACGTGGAGCGGGCTTCTTCGACAACGACGACGCTGGAGCTACGGGGTGCTCCAGGTGATGGCCAAGCATCGTCACGCGCTCGTCGAACGAGGCCCGGGCGGGCGACTCGCGCGCGTTGCGTTCCTCTATCAACTCCTGGTGAGCTACGCGCTCGCCATCTTCGCTCCGGCCATCGACATCGTCCTGCTGCACGATGTGATTTTCCAGCCGAACACGCGCTTCGCCACGCTGAGCGTGTGGGCAGCGCTCAACACCGTCAACGCCGGCGTCAACATGTA